>NZ_SLTL01000070.1:0-3704 GCF_014858585.1 Paenibacillus sp. 23TSA30-6
TCGGGAACGACGGGGAACGCCAAAGGCGTGATGATCGAGCAGCGTCATTACGTAAATACGGCGTGGGGCTATAGAGAGGCTCACCAGTTAAAAGAGTTTCAGGTCAAGCTCCTTCAGATTGCCAGTATGTCATTCGATGTCTTTGCCGGTGATCTGGCCAAGACATTCGTAAACGGAGGCACCATGGTCATTTGCCCGCAGGATGTACGTAACGATCCTCCGGCCTTGGCCAAAGTACTTGAACAGCACGAAATTACGACGTTTGAAGTTCCGCCTGCCTTATTAACGTTACTTATGGACTATGTGTATGAACACGGTACAGATATCAGCGCTATGAAGCTGCTTACTACAGGAGCAGACAGTTTTGGTATTGAAAATTACCGCACGCTTTTAAATCGCTTTGGCGATAAGATGCGCATCATGAATACCTACGGTGTGACCGAAGCGGCCATTGATTCCAGTTTTTACGAAGAAACGGCGGAACGCCTGCCTCCATCCGGTATCGTCCCGATTGGAAAGGCACTGCCGAACCATAAAGTATATATCGTAGATGAAGCTTTGCGTCCGCTACCCATCGGCGTAGCCGGTGAGTTGTGCTTAGGAGGCGCTTCTGTAGCTCGCGGCTACCTGAACCGTCCTGACCTGACGGCGGAAAAATTTGTACCGAATCCTTTTGTGAGTGGAGAGCGTCTGTACCGCACCGGAGATCTGGCACGCTGGTTGCCGGATGGCAACATTGATTTCATTGGCCGGGTTGACTTTCAGGTGAAGATTCGTGGATACCGGATTGAGCTGGGTGAGGTAGAGACGCATATGTTGAGGATGGAGGCCGTGCAGGAGGCCGTCGTGCTGGCGCATTTGGACGAGCATGGACAAAACCAACTGGTCGCCTACTATGTAGCTAAATGGGAAGTGAGTATGGGGGAGTTGCGTAGCTATCTGGGCCAAAAGCTTCCAAACCACATGGTGCCTTCGTATTTCGTACAGCTGGTGCAGTTTCCGCTGACACCGAATGGAAAAATCGATCGGAAGGCGCTGCCAGCACCGGAAGGTAATTTACAAAGAGAGACAGAATATATTGCCCCACGGACGTGGTTGGAAGCGAAACTATCGGTAATCTGGCAGGACGTGTTGGGTTTGATACAGGTCGGCGTGAAGGAAAACTTCTTTGAAATTGGCGGACACTCTCTACGGGCGATGACGTTGGTCTTGAGGATTTACAAAGAATTGAACAAACCAATTCCTCTACGTAGCATTTTTGACGCACCGACGATTGAACAGCTGGCAGTGGTGATTGAAAATCTGAATGAGGTGGCGTATGCATCTATTTTAGTGGCGGAAGAGCGTCCCTTTTATACATTGTCTTCTGCACAAAAACGAATGTATATATTGCATCGGATTGATCCGGGTGATGTGAGCTATAACATGCCCGCAGTACTCCAGGTGAGCGGACCGCTGGATGTAAGACGGGTGGAGGCAGCATTTCGGCAGTTGATCTCACGCCACGAGGCCTTCCGCACGAGTTTTGAAATGGTGAACAATGAGCCTGTGCAGCGGATTCAGGAAAGGGTACCTTTCGAGGTGGAGTACGCCAAGGTACAGGAAAAACAGGCAGGGACAGACGCACTTGCATTTGAGACGGAAATAGAAAAATTGGTTAGCAATTTTGTAAATCCATTCGATCTGCAAGCTGCTCCACTGTTACGGGTAGCCTTACTGGATCTTAACGGAGAGGGGACAGAAGAAACACAGCATCTGCTAATGATCGACATGCACCACATTATCTCGGACGGTGTGTCGACGAGTGTGTTGACCCGGGAATTTGTTCGCTTATATAGCGGTGAGAAGTTACCTCCGCTACGGATCCAATACAAAGACTATGCCGTATGGCAGCAAAGTGAAGCGCAAAAGGATTGGATGAAACGTCAGGAAGCATATTGGCTGGATACCTTCCGGAGTGAGTTACCCGTACTGAATCTGCCAACTGATTTTGCCCGTCCGGCAGTACGAAGTACGGCAGGAGATACAGTGGTATTCAAACTGGAACGCGAAGTCAGCGAGCGCTTGAAAGAGCTGGCGGCGCAGACAGGTTCAACGCTGTACATGGTGCTACTTGCAGCCTATACAGCACTGCTGCATCAGTATACTGGACAGGAAGATATCATTGTCGGGACTCCGATTGCGGGACGACCGCATGCCGATCTGGAGCCGATCATCGGGATGTTTGTTGGCACACTGGCAATGCGCAATTATCCAACCGCTAAGCAAACGTTCCGAAGCTATGTGGAAGACGTGAAAACCCAAGCTTTGCAAGCCTACGAGCATCAGGATTATCCATTTGAAGAACTGGTGGACAAGCTAAATGTGAAACGGGATATGGGCCGTAATCCGTTGTTCGACACTATGTTTATACTGCAAAATACCGAAGAAGGCGAGCTGAAACTGGAGGATATCCGTTTCCGTCCATACGACATGGAGCAGGCTCCGGTGAAATTTGACTTAATGCTGGAAGCGAGCGAGGAAGAAGAAGGTATTCGGTTCGAATTGCAGTATGCAACATCATTGTATGAGCGGAAAACGATTGAACAGATTACGCGTCATTTTATACAGTTGTCTGAGGCTATTGTGGTGAATCCTGATATAAAACTGGGGGAGCTGGAATGGATCACAGAGGTAGAAACAGTGCATGTGCTGAGAGTGCATCAAGAGCGTCAGAAAGCTTCGCGTTACTGGAGCGCATATCTAGACGGGTATGAAGAAGCTTGCTGTTTGCCA
This sequence comes from Paenibacillus sp. 23TSA30-6, assembly GCF_014858585.1. NCBI lineage: Bacteria > Bacillati > Bacillota > Bacilli > Caryophanales > Paenibacillaceae > Paenibacillus > Paenibacillus sp. 23TSA30-6. The sequence goes on from NZ_SLTL01000070.1 coordinate 2,776, forward strand.
CAGGCTAAAACTCAGAGTAGAGCAGAGTGTCAAACGGAGCATTTTAACGTAGCTTTAAGTCCGAGTCTGATGAGCGGGATTCAGCGAATCTCCAACCGCTATCAGGTGAATCAGAGCACGCTGATTCAGACGGTGTGGGGCATTTTGCTTCAAAAATATAACGACACGGATGATGTAGTGTTTGGTAGTACGCTTTCCGGAAATGAGGGTGATATTCCAAATAAGGAGCGTATGTTCAGCTTGATTTTGAATACACTCCCTGTACGTATTACCAGTAGTGAGAACAACTCGTTCTGGGAAGTAATGAAACAAACCCAGAAGCAATCAGTGGCTTCTAGTAAATATGATGCTTTTTCACTGTATGAAATTCAGAAACTCTCAGAACTTAAGCAAAATTTAATTAATCATATACTCATTTTTGAAAATGACTGGGTGGAGGAACAGTCTGGGCAACTGGGTGATGATATAGAGTCCCACTTTAGCATTACGGGGGTTGAGTCGGTCGAACAGTCCAACTATGATTTTAACCTGGTGGTTTTGTCAGGGAAAAAGACCCGAATGAGCTTTAGTTACAACGCACTTGTGTTTGATCGAGAAAGTATAAAGCAAATTTATGGACACTTGGTGCACCTACTAGAACAAGTTGTGGTTAACCCGGGCATTCAAGTGCATGAAATGAAAGCGATGACCGAACAGGAGTGCAAGCAAATCCTTGCTGGTTGTGGAGATATGGCAATAGAATATCCAAATAAACAGACGATTCACGGTTTGTTCGAAGCTCAAGTTTTACAAACACCAGAGCAAGTAGCGCTATTTTTCGAAGGGGAGCAGTTGACATACCTAGAGATGAATGAACGCGCTAACTCACTGGCACGGGTACTTCAAGCGCACGGTGTAGGACCCGACAAGCTGGTTGGCCTGATGGTACA
>NZ_SLTL01000071.1:0-3506 GCF_014858585.1 Paenibacillus sp. 23TSA30-6
GGTGTACGTACGGTTCGGAGGAGAGCGTTTGGAAACCTACTGTAGTAATACAGAAAGGCGCTGGGCGCTTATCCTACGCGGAAGGCGGCGAAGGTGCAGACATAAAGTACATATCACCGAAGGATAACCGTGGAGCTGGATCGTGGGTAGGTCACAAGCTGGATGACTACGCAGATGGAACAAAGGTAAGGTTTATAGTGAAATAAGGATGAGGGACTCTACTGGTTAGCAACTGGTAGAGTCTTTTATTCGTATTTCGACATAAAAATAACATTCCATTAGGTATAAAGTAACGAATTGAGTTGGTAAATTAATTAAAATTTTCTATCTAACTGTTGATATAATACAATTTATAAGGATTTTAGACTGGTTCTTTTTTACTGTTTATATCGATGCACTTTTATTCCCCTTACTTCGACATGTGATTAATTATATATTAATAGACGTAAATACAATAAAAAGGAGAGTTTGAAATGAGTGTAAACGCATTAACGAAAAAAATCATGTTAAGCTCCGCAACTGCTGCCCTGCTATTTTCTGTCGTGTCTCCATTTTCCGCTTCTGCTGCAAGTACATCTGTGACTTCTTCTACATATAACGAATCCGTCAATCAATCAGAAGGTGTTGTGCCACCAGTAATTAACGGTACTGATCCAAGTCTTAATGGAGATGTAACGACACAAGGTAAAGTCTCTTGGACAATTAAAGGAATAAAGGCGGCTCTTAAATCACAGGCAAGCAAAATTGATAATGTTATAAAAACAACGATCGATTGGCTTCCCGTAAGTGATAGTGTCAGAAAGAATCTTACTAATGTTGTCAAAGTCGATGCGCTAATAAAGGCTCTAGATGTGGTCACAAATTTCAGTGGCAGTATTGAAGATGCCCTATCACAGGCTATGCAGTATTTAGGTGTAGCGGGATGGTTAGCTGATATTATCGCTAGAGCTATCGGAGCTATATTCCTTTAATAAATGAGATTAACAACGACGAGTGACGGAGGAAGAATGAAAAGAAAGTGGTATTTAAGGCCGTTGGTCATAATTTTAATGATCATCATAACCCCACCGATAGGATATTTGAATGTATTTTTCAATAGGAAGAAATTCGAACCATCTGAACGCTTAGGCTATTTAGCAATAGCCACAGTATTCGCTGCCCTATGGTTAACAAAATTTCTACCAAATCCATGGCGAATTCCCGCTATAATAGTTGTTGCACTTATTGGGATGTTCATGTTCAGAAAAAATAAATAGTCGAGTAAACAAAAAGCTCTGCTAACCTTAATTGGTCGGCAGGGATTTTTTTGTTGAAGGAATTCCTCACCTTGCGCCGAATGAGTTACTGAGGTGATTAGCATGAACCATACATATAAAGTGTTAAAGTCGGATACCGAACTGTTTGCAACTGCATTAAGCCAGGTAAGGGTATATGTCGTTCAGCAATTGGGAGAGGAATTGATAGATATTGCGGAGTAGTGGAGAAGATAACACCGGAGTCGATTAAGATAAACGGATCGTATTTCTTCCGTAATCAATTTGAATTTAGAGTAGATGTCAAAAACTCTACTGACTAACACTGGCAGAGTTTTTTTGTGTAAGGTATATTACATCATATGTAATTTTTGTGAACGACAGGATTCTTCTTACTTCGACAAATTCAAAGTGCTACTATAAAAGTGTATTTAAATACATATATTGGAGGCGTTAAAAGTGAAGAAAAAGTTAGCAATAATTGCTCTATCAGCAGCCCTTTTTTCTGTTCCAGTTCTTCTGTTGTAAACGCTAACGAAAATCAAGAACCCCTTTCTCAAGAAAAGCCACAGACTGTCACAGACTAGGCTTATAACAATAGTTTAAGTTCGGCCAGCCTTAGTGCGGCTGGCATTCTATTGGTCAAGTTGTAAACATTGAAGGTATTGCTGTCAGAGAACCTAAATCATCATCCAACATTAAAAACAATTCAAGTCTTTCTAATGTATATACAATTTATGGGAATTATGATGGATTAGCAGCAAATGGTTTTATTAACTATAAAATTGGTTCACTCAAAACTTATAATTTTGCTCAAAAATATGGAATAGTCATTAATAATCGTACTAGCTATAAACTATATACTATGGCACAGCCAAGCATTTCCTTACCATTAGGACTTTATTTTGTAGCTAAATAAATTTGAATTATTAATTTAGAAAAAAGACTTACACCAGTAATGCATAACATTCTGCTGTATGTACAATTGACCGCGAAGATGCGGAGGAAAACATGAAGGAGTCGCTTAAGGGCTATCCGAAGATTACAGAGGAGGAAGTTCAATGAGAAGTAATTTTATGAAGACAATTTTGTTAGTAATTTTATCATTCTTAATGAGCATGCCTGTGGCTATGGCAGCTAATGGGGAAACGGGTACTGTAAAGGGGATGCAGGGTGTTTCGCCTACAAAAGGAACGATTGTGACGGTTAGTGGCACATATAGTCCAAATATTGGTATGAATGCAATTGATCGCAATTTAAATACTGTTTGGAATGCTGGAGACTATAAAGGAACTATCCAGTTTGTTTTTCCAGAGAAAATAAGTTTGAATTTCATCCAAATTGCAGCGTATTCTAATCCTAAATCAAATAATTATTATACAATATATGGATTGAAAAATGGAAACTGGACGGCTATAACTTCAAAAGTTACTAGGTATGTAGAGGCTACTGTTACAATAACTGACCCTATTGAAGTCACTCCAGGAGTATACGAAGGAATTAAAATCGTAGTAGATGGCGGTTATTCATGGGCTCATATTAATGAACTTACAATAGGTATAACCAATACGACAGATAACTCCATTAAAGATTTAAAAGCAGATGCGGGAGATTCTCAAGCCACCCTTAGTTGGGGAGCAGTAGAAAACGCAGAAAGCTATACTGTAAAATTCGGAACAGAATCAGGCAAGCACACTGAAACCGCAACAGCTACCAAGGATGCCTATGGTAACTTTGTTATTCCCGGCCTGACCAACGGAACGAAATACTATTTTGTGGTCAGTGCTAAAGTAAATGGAGTAGATTCTGAATACTCCAATGAAGCGTCTGCAACTCCACAAGGAGGAGGCGGTCAAACTGATCCAGGACAACCTTCAGGCAACCATGCTATTCTAGTAGTCACCATGACAACCAGCTTGGAGAAAGAATTCGATTTGAGTATGAAAGAGGTCAATGACTTTATTGCATGGTACGAAGGCAAACAGGCTGGTTCTGGATCAGCATCCTATGCAATCAATAAACATGATAACCATAAAGGTCCATTCAGCAACCGAAAGGATTACATGCTGTATGATCGTATCCTAACATTTGAAGTAAGTGAATACTCTAAATAAGATTAAATCCCCGCTAACCTTAACTGGTCGGCGGGGATTTTTGTTGAAGAATCTAAGGAACAGTGTGTTGAAGATCGTACAGGAAATTTAGGCTTTAACTGGTTCAGGTCGTTTTAATTGAAGAGGGGGAGGTATTAGC
>NZ_SLTL01000072.1:0-3495 GCF_014858585.1 Paenibacillus sp. 23TSA30-6
CCGAGATTAAAGCCCCGGGCCTGGTCCTCCTGCTTGAACGCATGGATATACGCCTTTTGCTCCGCTTCCTGCATTCCACGTAAATCCTTGAAGGAAAGGTCGCTATCTTTGTGACGGAACACGATCTGTAATGGCTCCTGACTGTGCCCTGTCTCAAACATATGGAAATTCGTCCGCAGCGCTTCATGACGCTGTGTCAGTAAATCCAGACTCTTCCGGAAAACAGCTACATCAAAGCTGCCTTTTTGATCAAACGACGCTTGCTGGAAGTATGCGCCTGACTCCGGCTCCATTAAGCTATGGAAAAGCATCCCCTTCTGCATCGGCGAGAGCGCATAAACATTTTCCAGTTCACCCACAGAAGCCATTTGCTCCGTCAATTGTTCCAGCTGCTCCAACCTCAAGCCCTTGAACAATACATCGCTTGGTGATAGCTCACTCCGCTCTTTGGAGGCACAGTGAACGATCACTTCCTGCAAGCTCTCCCGCAGTAGCTGCGCAAAGTTTTCCACATTTTCCGTGTGATATACCTTGCGGTCATAACTAATTTCCAATGTCAGTACACCTGCTGTGATCACTCCGTTCACATTCAGCGGCTGCTCTAACAGAGTGCTGTCACTGATTGGCTCCCCTCCTGTATAGGAAGAGAACTGGATATCGCTGTTTTCCAAATCCTGATCAAATTGTCCCAAATAGTTGAAGCTGATGTCCGGCTGGAACGCCAGCTCTTCATCGTTCACATCCTGAGACATATATTTCAGAATACCGTAGCCAATGCCCTTTTGTGGCACATGACGCAAGTCTTCCTTCACCCGCTTGATTCGCTGCCCCACTTCTGCCTTTCCGTCAACATCGAGCAGCACCGGATATTGGCTTGTAAACCAGCCCACTGTGCGTGTGATATCAATATCCGGCATGATTGCTTCCCGACCATGCCCCTCCAGGTTGACCAGCACGCGCTCCTGACCGCTCCAGTTATACAAGGCCGTGCCCAATGCGGTTAGCAGCAGATCATTGACTTCCGTGTTGTACGCGCGGTGCGCTTCCTGAAGCAGCAGTCGTGTTTCCTGCTCGCTCCAAGCTACGATCACCGTCTGGCTGTCGCGCATCAGAAAAATTTCTCCTTCGGCGATATCCAGATCCTTGGGCAGTGGCATCCATTTTGATTGGGCAAGATACCGCCAGAATGCACGTTCCGAATCCATAGCCGGACTATTCGCGTATTGGGACAAACGCTCTGCCCAAGCTGCGAATGAGTCCGTTTTGTATGGCAGACGAATTGCTTCTCCCTGAACGGCCTGCTCATATCCAGTTGCAAAATCCTCGAATATGATCCGCCATGAAATGCCGTCTATGACCAAATGATGAACCGTAATCAACAGATGGTCTCCATCCGCGCAGTGGAACAGTCCCAGCTTTAACAGTGGCCCTTCGTCCAGACGGATCGAACTCTGGATGGCATTCGCTTTTTCTTCTATGGCCTTCACCACATCTGCGGAGTCTCCTAGGTTTGTCAGATCAACAACGTCCAGACGATACAGCTCCCCTTCGTTCAGACCACGGCTCCACGCTTCATAGCCCTGCTCGGTCTGACGGAAAACGGTGCGCAGCGCATCATGATGCTCGGCCACCTTCGTCACCGTTTGACGTAATGCGGCTTCGTTAAAGCCTTGTGCTCTATACAGCATCACCGACTGGTTAAAATAGTGCGGTTCTGCTGATCGTTGTGCAAAGAACCACTGCTGAATCGGGGTCAGATGGACCGCCCCGGAAACCGTCCGCTGATCGGATGTACGGCTAGCCTTGTGTACATGACTGCTCAGCAACGACACGGAAGGATATTGGAACAGATCCTTCATGTCCAGCTTGTAACCCGCTTGCAGCAAACGGGAGGATACTTGAATCGCCTTGATCGAGTCACCGCCCAGATCGAAGAAATTGTCCAAAATGCCGACTCTCTTCGCACCCAGGACCGACTGCCACACCGAAACCAATGTCTGCTCCAGCGCAGTGCGAGGCTCTACATAATTCGCCCCACTTTGCAAACTACCTTGCGGTGCTGGAAGTGCTTTGCGGTCAATTTTACCGTTCGGAGTCAGCGGCATGTTCTCCAGTTGTACGAAGTACGAAGGCACCATATAATTTGGCAGCTCCTCGCCCAGCAAGCTGCGCAGCTCACTTGCACTCACTTCACGTTCTGCCACATAGTACGCCACCAGTTGGTTTTGCCCTTGCTCGTCCTCATGGGATAGTACAATTACCTCTTGCACAGCCTCCACCTTCAGCAGGTTTGCCTCCACCTCGCCCAGTTCAATCCGGTACCCCCGGATTTTCACCTGGTGGTCGATGCGGCCTAAGTGCTCAATGTTGCCGTCCGGCATCCATCTCGCCAAGTCCCCTGTGCGATACATCCGTTCATATCCTGCTTCTCCGTCCGTAAACGGATTCGGTACAAAGACTTCATTTGTTAAATCGGGACGATGCAGATACCCACGCGCCAGACCTGCCCCCGACACACACAACTCTCCAGCTACGCCCACGGGTGCCAGATGTCCATATACATCTACGATATAAACCCGGTGATTCGGCATCGGACGTCCGATGGATATAGTTTCTCCCACGCTCGGATTGTCGGACACCGACCAAATCGACGTGACAATCGAATTCTCTGTTGGACCATAAGCGTTGTAGTATGCCACTTGATTTTTCCACTTGTTTACCAGCTCCGTCGATGTCGTGGACCCTCCTGTGAGCAGGATACGCAGGTTTGGCATCCGCTCTGGCTCGAGATACACCGCGTATGTTGGTGGCAGTAGCACGGCTGTAATCTGGTGCTCAGTCATATACTGTTCGAACTGACCATAGTTTAAAATCGTGTCTGACGTCGGTACGTACAGCGTGGCTCCGCAAAACAGCGCCTGAGATACTTCCCAGCAAGCCGCATCAAACGAATAGCTGGCAAACATCAGGATATGATCTGACAATCCAATGTGCAGCGTCTGATCAAAATAGGTTTTCAGGTTGCACAGCCCGTGGTGCTCCACCATAACGCCTTTGGGCTTGCCTGTCGTTCCCGACGTGTAAATCACATACGCCAAATCGTTCGGCCCGGATACAGGCTCCAGGTTTGAACCGTCCTCGTGATAGACCGCCTGCTCTCCATCCAAAACCAGCACCTTACCGTCGTCGAAATCCACTTTTTCCACCAGATGATTTTGCGTCAATAACAGCTCTGCCCCAGAGTCGTCCAGCATGTAGCGGATACGCTCTTCCGGATACGTCGGATCAATTGGCACATATGCTCCCCCGGCTTTCAAAATCCCGAAGATGCCTACGATCATATCCACCGAACGATCGGTCATGAGACCCACCAAACGATCGCTCGTCACTCCGTGACTACGCAAGGTGCGGGCCAAACGGTTGGCGCGTTCGTTCAGCTCGCGGTAGCTCAGTTGCTCTCCCTCGCAGAACAATGCTGCCTGCTCCGGGGTCTGC
>NZ_SLTL01000073.1:0-3340 GCF_014858585.1 Paenibacillus sp. 23TSA30-6
TTTTCCAGATACCAGACCATTATTATGTAAAGAAAAAGAACCCGCGTCTCAAAAAGACGGGGTTTCTCGACAATCTGAGGCTGGTTCCTGAACCAGCCTTTTTATTATTGACCTCCTTGTCCTCCGCTGTCACCACCACCGCTACCACCGCCATCTTGTTTTGCACCGCTTGTTCCGTCCTGACCACTTTTTTTCTCAACCTTGGGTTGTAGCTCTTCCTGTACGACAGTTTTGAGTAAATTCATGACCTCAAGTCGGAAAATTGGATTCTGCATCGCATCGTGCATGACCGTCATAGATTGTTTGCGGTATTCAGGGGTTTTAGTTAAGTCCATATACATTTTGGTCAGTTCTGGCGATTTGAGCATCGCCTCAATAGATTTTTGATAAGAAGGGTCTTTAATGAGCTGCATATGGAGTTGCTTGCTTTGGCTGTTGATGGCCTTGGCGAACTCACCAGCAAAGCGCGGATCAGTCATAATTTTCTCGATTTCCTTTTTGTATTCCGGAGAAACCAGAGTATCCTTGACTGCGATCTTCATCTGTTCTGCTGACTGTGTGGGCATAATCATTTTCATTCCCATACTGCCGCCGGAGCCTCCGCCAGATCCACCTCCTTCGCTGCCTTGACCGGATTGTCCATCTTTCGATGAGCTGCTTTCCCCGGTCAAAGCTTCCTCCACTGCTTTTTTCCCGTCATCGCTTTTTAAAATATCGACAACCATCGTTTTCATTTCTTTATAGCTGTTCTGGGGAGGCGCCGAGCTCTGGTCCGAACCACAGCCAGTTAGCGCAACGCCCAGTACGCATATCATGCTGACTAATCGCAAACGAGTCCAATTCATGGCCGTATTCCTCCTTCATCATGAATGTGGATAGTATGCGATTGGATGAGGTGAAATATGTTGTCTGAATTTTGGTTTTTTGTTGAGAACGTTGTAAAATAACTCCTTAAAGACTCAGGGCCTGATCACGAACCTCTTTGCCTTTTACTGTTCCCTGTTGAAGCAGTTCGGATACAGTTACAAATTCATAACCTTGCGCACGCAATTTGTCGATAATGACGGGCAGCGCTTCATGAGTTTGTTTACAGGAATCACTGGCATGCAGAAGAACAATGTCACCGGGATGTGCTTTTTTCACAACACGGTCAATAATGACCTGAGTACCTGGGTTTTTCCAATCTAAAGAATCAGTGTCCCACTGGATTGTTTTGTAGCCTAAAGTGCTGGCGACCTGAAGAACCCTTTTGTCGAAATCACCATTAGGCATACGGATCAACTTCGGCGACTGCCCGGTCAGCTCGGTCAACGTGGTGTGGGCTGTTGAAATCTGCTTACGAATATCCTCATCACTTAGACTGCTGTAATTTTCATGTTTATGTCCATGGCTGCCGATCTCATATCCACGATCTTTTATCTGATTAACAAGCTCCGGGTGTGTTTTGCTCCATGGGGAGGAAAGAAAGAAGGTGGACTTGTTCACTTTTTTGTCCTGAAGAACCTTTAGGATGGGTTCAGTACGCTTATCTCCCCAACTAATGTCAAAGGTAAGAGCGATCAGCTTTTTGTCTGTGGGTACACTATAAATAGCCGCTGGTACTTCCTCGGAAAAAACGGTGACATTATCAGTTTCTACATAAATGACCCCAATAGCGAAAATGGCCGCCGCTGCTACGATAAAGAACCGTTTAATTTTTTTGCCATTCAGTACATAAAAAAAAGAATTCATGGTTAATAACGCCCCTTTCATCATAGAAGTGCTTGTTTACTTAAAGCTATGCCTGGGGTTGTCAATTATGCCATTGGACTAACAGGAGGGACCGATCTGATGGGATTAAAAGCATTTCTACATGATTTAAACACGACAAGACGGTTGATTTTAGTTTCCGCATTTCTTTTTTGCATAAGTATTGTGGTGGGCTGGTTAAGTACAGGGGCTATTCAATCTATATTGGCTCAACAATTGTCAGGATTGGGGGAAGTGGCTCAGCGTTTGCAACAGACTGAACATCCTCAATGGAGTTTTTTTGTGTTTATCTTTTTCAATAATGCTATCAAGTGTGTGCTGGTTATATTTGTAGGGGCTTTATTTGGAATCGTACCGTTTGTATTTTTGATTATGAATGGGATGGTTCTGGGGTTTGTCGTACACTTACAGGCGGATACGGGCAGAAGCTTGTATGAGGTTATTGTAAAAGGACTGCTTCCGCATGGTGTAATTGAATTACCTGTTTTAATTATCGCCTGTGCTTTCGGTTTGAAGTTTGGGGGGCAGGTGATGTCCTCGATCGGTGCAGGCATAGGGTTGAAACGAAAAGGGCTTGCCCAAACATGGGAGTCGTTTATGAAACAGACGTTGAGGGTGTCTATATGGTCCATTGTTCTGCTGCTTATTGCTGCTGCAATCGAGAGTGGGATAACGTATCGTTTATTGTCACATTAAAATATTATGGTCGGTTATTTATATTTTTCCTGAAAATTGAACATAACAAAGGGGAGAGCCCAAAGAGAAAACATGGAATTAAATCGGAATAAGTTTGAAACCTTAGCAGTTGAGTTTAAAAACAGGTAAAGACTGGAACAATAGTTGAACGAATATAAGCACTATATAATAAGCTGATAAGGGAGTATGGTCATATGCTGGGAATGCTGTTTAACGAAAAAGAATGCAAGGAACTGGATTATGTTCTTCGTAAGGAACTTGATGAAATGCTGCTTGATATGAGCGATACCCGATTGGATCAGGATATTCGTTATGCGATAGCGCTTCGGTATAAAACAGTTTTCCGCATGTATGCCCGCTTTGCACCCGCCAAGGAACTATCCAAATATGCCCGCAGAGGGCGCGTTCCCCAAACCAAACAATAAAAGATATAAGAGCCAATTATAAAATCAGAGATATTAGGAAGTTAACCCTTAAGAAGTTTATACTTACTGATATCAAAATAAGTGTTGACTCTATTTAGGATTCATGGTAAATTAATTTTCGTTCCTTTTTGAGGAATTTGCTCGAAAAAAAGAAATTAAAAAAACTCTTGCAAATCTCACAAAGTAATGATATATTATAAAGGTCGCCACTGAAACGCGGTGATGAAACAAAGCAAGAACGACAGCAAGACATAATGCAGGTTTGATCTTTGAAAACTGAACAACGAGTGAGTGAACCGCGAAGGTTTCGGACATGCTGCAAGGCTGAACGAAACTGGAGCAAAAAGAGATATTTTATCTCGTCAGTTTCAAAATGAGCACATCGCTCTTTCAATATACCAACTTCGGTTGGTCTTTAATGGAGAGTTTGATCCTGGCTCAGGACGAACGCTGGCGGCGTGCCTAATACA
>NZ_SLTL01000074.1:0-2993 GCF_014858585.1 Paenibacillus sp. 23TSA30-6
TCATCGGCCGGATCGACAACCAGGCGAAAATCCGGGGCTACCGGATTGAGACGGGCGAGATCGAGTCGCAGCTGCTGCGGGTGGAAGGCGTGCGCGAAGCGGTGGTGCTGGTTCGAAGTGACGCGAACGGGCAGAAGGCGCTATGCGCGTATTACACGCCGGATACCGGAGCGGAGCTGGCGGTGAACGATTTGCGCAGCGCGCTGGCGCAGGAGCTGCCGGGCTACATGATCCCGTCGTACTTCGTGGAGCTGGAGCGCCTGCCTCTGACGCCGAACGGAAAGATTGACCGGAAGGCGCTGCCGGCGCCGGAAGGGGAAGCGGGAAGCGGAACGGAGTACGTCGCACCGCGCAATGAGCTGGAAACGAAGCTGGCGGCGATTTGGCAGGAGGTGCTGGGGCTTGCGAAGGAGATTGGCGTTCACGACAACTTCTTCGACATCGGCGGCCACTCCCTGCGAGCGACGACGCTGGCGGGCAAGGTATTTAAGGAATTAAACGTCAACCTGCCGCTGCGCGACGTATTCCGTCACTCGACGATTGCGGCGATGGCCGAGGCGATCGCCCGGATGGAACGGCGGGAGCATGAGGCCATTCCTCAAGCTGAGGAGAGAGAGTACTACCCTCTGTCCTCAGCGCAGAAACGGCTGTTCATTCAGCACACGCTGGATGGAGCGGATCAGCTTTACAACATGCCGGAGCTGGTGCAGGTGGAAGGCGAGTTTGATTTAGACCGGTTGGAAGCCGCCTTGCGGAAATTGATAACACGGCATGAATCGCTGCGCACCGGTTTTGAAATCGTGAAGGGCGAAGCGGTTCAGCGGATTTACCCGCAGGTCGATTTTGCTATCGAGCATCATCAAGCGGATAAAGAGGATGCGGCTCAAATCGAGCAGATCGTCCGCAGCTTCGTTCGTCCGTTTGATCTCGGCAAGCCGCCGCTGCTGCGCGCCGGGGTCATCGAGCTGGAGCCGAACCTGCATATTCTCCTTTTCGACATGCACCATATGGTGTCCGACGGCGTATCGATGGCGATTGTGATCGATGAGTTCTCGAGTTTCTACGCCGGGGAAGAACTGCCGCCACTGCGCATTCAATACAAGGATTATGCCGTTTGGCAGCAGTCGAAGGCCCACCGAGAGCGGATCGGGCGGCAGGAAGCGTACTGGCTGCAAACCTTCGAAGGCAAGCTGCCGACGGCGGACCTGCCGATGGACTATGAACGGTCTGCGGCTCGCAGCTACGAAGGCGCGCATCTGGAGTTCGACGTCGAAGCTTCTCTCTCTGCGCGGCTGCGCGAATTGGCGGCCGAGCGTGAAAGCACGCTGTTCATGGTGCTGCTTGCGGCTTATACCGTGCTGCTGTCCAAGTACAGCGGGCAGGAGGACTTGGTCGTGGGCACCCCGGTGGCGGGAAGAACGAACGCCGATTTGGAACCGGTCATCGGGATGTTTGTCAATACGCTGGCGATCCGCAATCGTCCGTCGGGCGACAAAACGTTCTTGTCCTACCTGGAAGAAGTGAAGGAAACGGCTTTGGGTGCTTTCGAGAACCAGGATTATCCATTCGAGGAGCTCGTGGAGCGTTTGAATGTGAAGCGGGAGCCGGGCCGCTTCCCGCTGTTCGATGCCGTTTTTGACTTGCAAAATATCGAAGAACGAGACGCCGAGCTGGAAGGGGTCAGCCTGAAAACTTACGAGCTTGACCATTTGGAAGAAGCGAAGTTCGATCTGACGCTGTTTATGTATGAAAACAACGGGGCGCTGAGCGGGGGCTTCTTCTACGCCACCAAGCTGTTCAAAGAAGCGATGATCCGCACCTTGACCGAGGATTACCTGCGGGTACTGTCTCAAATTGCGGAAAATCCACAACTCGAGCTAAGCCGGATTGAATGTCATAAACCGGCGGCAGGCGCAAAGAGTGCCGTCGATACGATCGAATTCGCGTTCTAATCCTACAAGCGCGCCTCCGCCGTCAAGCGAAAGCGGCGCGCATCCCAAGGAAGACGGCGAACAACGTCCAAGCCCGTAAACGCGCAGGCCGAAAGCAAGCTTTTTCGGACCTGCGCCGGGGCATGCGGTCACTTCATTTTTAGGGGAGGTACGAATGAAATCTTTGTTTGAAAAGGAAGAACGGTACTGGAGCGGCAAGTTTGACGCCGATGACAGCCTGAGCTTCCTTCCCTACAGTCAATCCTCCAAATTATCCGCCGACGGGGAAGCTGCGGCCGAGCCGGGCTTGCTTCACCGTACTCTGCCGAGCGAACTCTCGGAGAGAATCATTTGCCTCGCCAACGGTTCGGATTTGGCTTTGTACATGATTGTTTTGGCAGGAGTAAAAAGCCTGCTGTTCAAATATACTGGGCGGGACCAAGTGCTGGTCGGCATGCCTTCTTATAGCGCAGACCCCGACGGGACTCCGCCGCCGCATGACATCTTGGTGATCAAGACGTCCGTAAGCCGCCAGACTACGCTGAAAACGCTGCTCGGGGGCATCAAAGCCTCCATCGGCGAGGCGCTGGAGCATCAGCACCTGCCTTTTCGGAAAATGGTGGAGCCGCTCCATCTGGACTATACGGGGGACGGCCTCCCGGTCGTCAACACCGTCGCATCCTTCGCCCCGATTCATCTGGAACCGCTGGGTAACCGGGTGGCGGCCGATACGGTTTTTCGCTTCGACCGCCAAAACCACTCCATCGAGCTGGAAATAAGCTTTGACGGGCAGCGGTACGAGCGGGCATTTGTGGAACAGGCGGCCGACCATCTTGTTCGGCTGCTGTCCGTGCTTTTATTTCAGCCGGATCTGGAGCTTGGACAAGCCGATGTGCTGTCCCCAGACGAGAGGGAGACGCTGCTGAAGCGATTTAATGACACCGAAACCGGGTTCGAGCGGGGGAAAACGATTCACGGCTTGTTCGAAGAGCAGGCGGAGCTTTACCCGGACAACGTGGCCGCCGTCATGAACGAGCGGCAGCTGACCTACCGCGAGCTGAA
>NZ_SLTL01000075.1:0-2934 GCF_014858585.1 Paenibacillus sp. 23TSA30-6
TTAGGATAAGCCCTCGACCGATTAGTATTGGTCAGCTCCATGCATTACTGCACTTCCACCCCCAACCTATCTACCTCGTCGTCTTCAAGGGGTCTTACGAATTGGGAAATCTCATCTTGAGGGGGGCTTCACGCTTAGATGCTTTCAGCGCTTATCCCTTCCGTACATAGCTACCCAGCGGTGCTCCTGGCGGAACAACTGGTACACCAGCGGTACGTCCATCCCGGTCCTCTCGTACTAAGGACAGCTCCTCTCAAATTTCCTACGCCCACGACAGATAGGGACCGAACTGTCTCACGACGTTCTGAACCCAGCTCGCGTACCGCTTTAATGGGCGAACAGCCCAACCCTTGGGACCTACTTCAGCCCCAGGATGCGATGAGCCGACATCGAGGTGCCAAACCTCCCCGTCGATGTGGACTCTTGGGGGAGATAAGCCTGTTATCCCCAGGGTAGCTTTTATCCGTTGAGCGATGGCCCTTCCATGCGGTACCACCGGATCACTAAGCCCGACTTTCGTCCCTGCTCGACTTGTAGGTCTCGCAGTCAAGCTCCCTTCTGCCTTTGCACTCTTCGAATGATTTCCAACCATTCTGAGGGAACCTTGGGGCGCCTCCGTTACTCTTTAGGAGGCGACCGCCCCAGTCAAACTGCCCACCTGACACTGTCCTCGCACCGGATCACGGTACCAAGTTAGAACCTAGATACGATCAGGGTGGTATCCCAAGGATGCCTCCTCTCAAGCTGGCGCTCAAGTCTCTTAGGCTCCCACCTATCCTGTACAGATCGTACCCAAATTCAATATCAAGCTGCAGTAAAGCTCCATGGGGTCTTTCCGTCTTGTCGCGGGTAACCTGCATCTTCACAGGTATTAAAATTTCACCGGATCTCTCGTTGAGACAGCGCCCAAGTCGTTACGCCATTCGTGCGGGTCAGAATTTACCTGACAAGGAATTTCGCTACCTTAGGACCGTTATAGTTACGGCCGCCGTTTACTGGGGCTTCGGTTCATAGCTTCGCCCCGAAGGACTAACCACTCCCCTTAACCTTCCAGCACCGGGCAGGCGTCAGCCCGTATACTTCGCCTTGCGGCTTCGCACAGACCTGTGTTTTTGCTAAACAGTCGCTTGGGCCTTTTCACTGCGGCCCCCTCGGGCTATTCACCCTACCGAGGCACCCCTTCTCCCGAAGTTACGGGGTCATTTTGCCGAGTTCCTTAACGAGAGTTCTTCCGCGCGCCTTAGAATTCTCTTCTCGCCTACCTGTGTCGGTTTGCGGTACGGGCACCTTCTCCTGGCTAGAGGCTTTTCTTGGCAGTCTGAGATCATGACCTTCGCTACTGTAATTTTCGCTCCCCATCACAGCCCAGCCTTACGATGTGCGGATTTGCCTACACACCAGCCTCACTGCTTAGACGGACATCCATCAGTCCGCGTCACTACCCTACTGCGTCACCCCATCGCTCATAACGGATTACGGTGGTACAGGAATTTCGACCTGTTGTCCTTCGACTACGCCTATCGGCCTCGCCTTAGGTCCCGACTTACCCTGAGCGGACGAACCTTCCTCAGGAACCCTTAGGCTTTCGGCGGATCTGATTCTCACAGATCTTTTCGTTACTCATACCGGCATTCTCACTTGAATGCAGTCCAGCGCTCCTTACGGTACACCTTCAACCCGCATTCAACGCTCCCCTACCCCTGATACCTAAGCATCAAGCCATAGCTTCGGTGGCGTGTTTAGCCCCGTTACATTTTCGGCGCAGAGTCACTCGACCAGTGAGCTATTACGCACTCTTTCAATGGTGGCTGCTTCTAAGCCAACATCCTGGTTGTCTGTGCAACTCCACATCCTTTCCCACTTAACACACACTTGGGGACCTTAGCTGATGGTCTGGGCTGTTTCCCTTTCGACAATGGATCTTAGCACTCACTGTCTGACTCCCGGAACTAAGTCTATGGCATTCGGAGTTTGACTGAGCTTGGTAACCCTTGCGGGCCCCGCACCCAATCAGTGCTCTACCTCCACGACTCTCTTTTCCGAGGCTAGCCCTAAAGCTATTTCGGGGAGAACCAGCTATCTCCGGGTTCGATTGGAATTTCTCCGCTACCCCCACCTCATCCCCGCATTTTTCAACATGCGTGGGTTCGGGCCTCCAGTGCGTGTTACCGCACCTTCACCCTGGACAGGGGTAGATCACCCGGTTTCGGGTCTACGTCCACGTACTCAAGTCGCCCTATTCAGACTCGCTTTCGCTGCGGCTTCAGCTCTTCACCTTAACCTTGCACGGGAACGTAACTCGCCGGTTCATTCTACAAAAGGCACGCCATCACCCATACATAGGGCTCTGACTTCTTGTAAGCACACGGTTTCAGGATCTATTTCACTCCCCTTCCGGGGTGCTTTTCACCTTTCCCTCACGGTACTGCTTCACTATCGGTCGCCAGGGAGTATTTAGCCTTGGCAGATGGTCCTGCCGGATTCATACGGGGTTTCACGTGCCCCGCACTACTCGGGATCCGTCTCGGAGAGAACAAGTTTTGAATTACAGGGCTTTTACCTTCTCTGGCGGGCCTTTCCAGACCTCTTCATCTAACCGGTTCCTTTGTAACTCCATGTGAGACGTCCCACAACCCCAAGGAGCAAGCTCCTTGGTTTGGGCTAATCCGCGTTCGCTCGCCGCTACTGACGGAATCACTATTGTTTTCTCTTCCTCAGGGTACTTAGATGTTTCAGTTCCCCTGGTATGCCTCTGTTCTGCCTATGTATTCAGCAGAAAGTGACTGTCGATGAAGACAGCCGGGTTTCCCCATTCGGACATCCCCGGATCAAAGCTTGCTTACAGCTCCCCGAGGCTTTATCGTTGTTCGCCACGTCCTTCGTCGGCTCCTGGCGCCTAGGCATCCTCCGTGTGCTCTTTGTAGCTTAACCTAG
>NZ_SLTL01000076.1:0-2825 GCF_014858585.1 Paenibacillus sp. 23TSA30-6
GCTAATACCTCCCCCTCTTCAATTAAAACGACCTGAACCAGTTAAAGCCTAAATTTCCTGTACGATCTTCAACACACCGTTCCTTAGATTCTTCAACAAAAATCCCCGCCGACCAGTTAAGGTTAGCGGGGATTCGCTTTGCTTACATTTAAGCACCTCCGATCTTCTGATCAGCTCATTCATGAATTATACATACCTGACGTTATTAAATTTCTTCTCTATATCTTCAGCAAATTTTCCGCCCTCATCGGCTAAATGTTTTCTCATAAAGAATCCACCAAAACCATTTATCCATGCTGCAAAAGCCAGTAGCCGAGATGGAAAGTCCGCTCCAATCGTACAACTAAATTCGCAAGAGTTGTTATCAATAGGCGTGATCTTCATTTCCCATGGAACTCCAACAATGGCGGGTATCCATCGCCATATATATGCTTCAGTCTTGTCAGAGTAGAAACGCAAATGATCCTCTGCGTGCTCTTTTAATTGATAGTGCTGAACAATCATCTCATTCCCCATATTTTCCACATTAACCATGTAGAATTCACCATTTTCAAAATAACTGCCCATTGCCTTGTGAGCTTTTGAAAATGTTTCATATTCAGCTGGAGTCATCTCAGTTACCCATTTGTACAAATCCACATTTTTAGCTGCAATCTGCAATTTAAATTTCTTTGTCATTCTCATCTTCATTATCCTTCTTTCCTATAATTTTTCTTGTGAGTTCATCGTGCCAATTCATAATCATTTGAAAATATTCTTTGCCAAACATCAACGTCGCGTGCTCATATACACCCATCTCATGAACGTGCTTCTCTTCTATCAAGGCAAGCTTGTTATATTCACAGGCGACAGTGGTTTGAAAGCTGGCAATCAATCGAACAACCTCAAGCTCGTCAAGATATTTATAGAAGAAAAGCTTATTTAAATACTCATAATTAAAAGGGGAAAAAGTACATGGTGTTTTTAACCATTCTATAAATTCACTCTTCCCTTTTTCCGTGATACCATATGATTTTTTGAATCTGCCTTCCTCTACCACTTCTTCATACGTGATAAGCTCCCGCTTTTCCATTTTTTTCAGCATAGGATATATGCTTCCGAAGCTGGCATCAATAAAGTTGGAAGTACTTAACGCCATCTTCTGCTTGATTTCATATCCTGTCATATCCTTTTCACAGAGGAACCCAAGTATTACATAAATCAACATAAAATCTATCCCTTCTTTCCTTGCATAGTGAATTATCCTTCTGAAATCAAAGGGAACTTATCTCTGTTTACATGTAGCGAATTTATATATATCGATTCGATATGTATAACATAAGAGTTGACGATCGATTTGTCAATAGCGGTTGCTGAAATTTTATTTGGAAAGATTATTTAAGCTACGCCGGACTAGAATCAGAGAATAACAGTACTACGCTTTCAAAATAAACAAAAAAATCCAAAGGATGTTATCCGATGTATCCAAATAAGGTCCCTTTGTCTCTTTCTCAAGTTCTTGGGAATTTCGTTTCGCTTGATGTTTTTTTGAATAATGTACTTCCGCTTTCCCTCTCATTTGCCGCGCCATTTCCTCAACCTTGTCCCATTTACGTAAAGACCTATACACGTTTGCCAAAGTTAATAGTCTTTTTTCAATATTTGCATAACAAACCAGAATACTTTCCAACAGTTGGTGTAGCAGTTCTCAGCCACCTTGCCAGAACCAAGGAGAAGATCAAAAGACTGTCTCCGGAAGAATACCAACTACAGTCCTCTGTGACATCTTAAGCCCATGTCTAAAGTTGGGCGCAGTTTATCATATAGAGTGCGACATATGTATTCACGAGACATGTTTCAACGCAACTCGGAACGGCGATCTGGCTGATGTTCGAGGCATTTGGTGAGGTTGTAGAGGAAGGAATACTATATTTCAGAAAAGCTAGTCTTTCGTTAGATGGCTTGCTTGTTAGAGTGAAGAGATTTTATACGACCTGTTAAGGGGTCAGATTGTTAGCTGCGAATGTCTAATAGAACAGAAGGGATTAGGTATTAAAATGACTACAGATTATCGAAAATTATTGATGGAATACGGCTATCCAGCAGACTTGGTAAACGGATTGAGTCTGAAAGAATGTCAGGCCGAATGGGACGAGTTCTGCACGGTATGCATCCCGGAGTAGTACAAACAACCCCCGTATTCCTTGACCGGATCGCGGGGGTCAATCGATCTAAACCTCACCAAATTATACCAAGGGTGAGAGAATAGCGATAATGGGGAAAAGAAGAAAAAACAACTTACAATTGACTTTTAACATTCTACCGATTGATCATAAAGCGACCCGCCTTGCGGTGGAGGAATATCTGGAGACGGTTCGGCAGTATCAGCAGATTGGTTTTGTACGGCGCGAAGCGGCAATTACGCAGGCGTATTCATATAGAGAGCATCAGTCCACCAACGCGATCAGCAAACAAACGGAGGACATCGCTACGTACAACGTGGACAAGGAAGCAAAGTTTCAGGCTAAAGATCGGCTCCTTGATATGGCAATGAGCAAACTTTCCAACATTCAGCGTAAGGTTATTCAGAGGAGCTATTTAGACAATGAGGCTGAATTTGATTATATCAGTTGCGGAGAGATGGGAATTAGCGAGAGTACGATCAAGATCGAGGCATTAAGCATTTTAGCTGCTGCATTGAGACTGGAAGTGATTAAAGAACAAATAAACTATGGAAGTGAAGTTGTTTGTTAAGCCAGGCTACCATAACAGTGCGACACGTTACTCTATAAGTGCTTAATAGCATGAAAAGAGTGGGTTTCCCAACAGGGAGCAACAACTGATTA
>NZ_SLTL01000077.1:0-2789 GCF_014858585.1 Paenibacillus sp. 23TSA30-6
TCATAGTACGCCTGTGATTCCGGCTCCATCACTGTATGAAAGAGCATTCCTTCCTGCAAAGGCGTTAAATTAGCCACCTTTTCGATTTCAAGGCTTTTACTCATCGTATTTCCCCCTCGGGCGAATAATTATAAGCTTTCATAAAATTGCTTCATGTCTTCGAACTCTTCCAGGTCCAGATCATCTGCTCCTACGTCTGTTGGTGTCAGTTCCTGACCGGACTGATCCAGACAATGACGGATGGCATTCAACAGGTGAGTTTCGAAGCGAGAGAGAAGGTGTTTGATCGTGTGTTCTTCATATGCATTCTGGTCATAAATTAGACGGATGTTTAATTTACCGTCTTCCACGCGGCTATTCATATAGAGAGCATAAGGTGAATCGCTATTCGCATCCTTGGTACCTTGTGCAATCTCAGCTTCCAGCGGCGATGTTGAAAAATAAATTGATTCTGGGTCCAGTGAGTCTATATAACGGAAACCGATTTCTGGATGACGAGAACGTTTAGAAACCGTTGGATTACTGGCTTCGGTCAGGTATCTCAATACACCGTAGACCAATCCCTGATTTGGAACCTGTCGAACCGTTTCCTTCACACGCTTGAGCAACAGCGATAGTTCATCCGCAGTTCTGATGTCCAGTACAACCGGATACACGGACGTAAACTGCCCTATCGTTCTGGAGATATCCAGCGAATTTGTTTCACCCGGTTCTCGGCCAGGGTTCTCCACGTAGAGTGCAATCCGTTCTTGTCCTGACCATTCGGATACGGTCTGACCCAACACGGACAGCAGCACTTCATCCGGCACGGTATTGTAGGCATGATTGACCTGTGTCATCAGATCCTGGGTTTCGTCTGCTGATAATTGCAGATGGAGCTGATTCGTTTGTCGCTCTGTTCCAGAGTCCGTAATGACTTCATGGTCTTTGGGAAGCATTCCCCATTCGGACAACTCTATCTTTTTCCAATAGTCCTGCTCCTTGAGCAGCTCTTTGCTATTCGCATAATTCTCAAGATGTTTGGCCCATGTTTGGTAAGCGTTGGTTTTGTTCGGTAGGACAATCGTTTCCCCGTTCAGAGCTTGTGCGTAGCCTGTTGCCAGATCTTCGAGCAAAATACTCCATGAAATGGCGTCAGCCACCAGCAGGTCTACAGCAAGGAAAAGATGATCCCCGCTATCCAGACGGAAAAGCCCTGCCCGAACTCGTGGTCCTTCAAACAGCCGCAGGCTGCTTTGAATACGTTGGCATTCAGCTTCCAATTGGCTGCGTGCTTCGCTTGCTGTTCCCGTAAGCGACAGCACCTCCAAAGTGATTAGCTCCTCATTCAGTCCTTTGTGAGCTTGCGTAACCGACCCGTCAGCCTGTTGTAATAAGCCAAGGCGCAGAGCATCGTGGTGCTCCACGATTTTCTTCAATACGGCTCGCAATGGCTGCTCATCAAAGCCCGACTTTGCTAACAACAGTACCGATGTTGTGGCAGGAAGTGCCTCGGATGGATGCCGTTCGATCCAATCGATTAGATGACATTGTATCGGGGTCAGTGGTGCCTCTCCATCTACCGGGCCTTGCTCAATCGGACGGGACAGTGTTTCCGCATAGCCGCTCAGGATTTCAATGGACGGATGCTCCAGTACGTGTCGGATATCCAGTGAATACCCGTGAAGACGCATGCGCGCTATGACCTGAACAGCTTTGATGGAGTCGCCTCCGAGCAGGAAAAAGTTATCCTGAATGCCCACCAGATCGCGCCCCAAAACTTCTTGCCATACGGCGGTCAAAGCTTCTTCCACATCATTTCGTGGCGCTACATAGGCAATATCCGGTCGGAATAGCTCGTCAGGCTCCGGCAACGCTTTTCGGTCGGTTTTTCCATTCGGAGTCAATGGTATACGATCCAGAAACACAAAGTGAGACGGTACCGAGTAATAAGGAAGCAACTTGGCGGCATGCTCATGAATTACGGTTAAGCTTGGTGTTTCTTCTGTATGCAGTACAATGTAGGCACACAAAACGGATTCATGATCTTTGCTTTGATTTACAGTGACGACAGCCTCTCGAATTGCAGAATGGCTAATCAAAGCATTTTCAACCTCACCCAACTCAATCCGGAATCCACGTACTTTCACCTGATGGTCGATTCGGCCGATAAACTCCAGATTTCCATCCGCTTTCCAGCGGGCGAGATCGCCCGTTCTGTACATTCGTGTTCCTGTTGAAAATGGATTATCTACAAATTTGTCCGTCGTCAGTTCCGCGCGATTCCAATATCCGCGGGCCAATCCTTCCCCTGCAATGCATAGCTCGCCTGGTACACCAATAGGTTGTAATCTGTCCTGTTCATCAATGACATAAATTTGCGTATTCGCGATGGGACGTCCAATGTCAATCTGTTTGGCATTTGTAAGTTCCTGCACTGCCGACCAAACCGTCGTTTCCGTAGGTCCGTACATGTTATAAATGCGGGGACCGTTCAATTTCTGCAATGCCTCCAGCAGCTTGGGCGGAAGCGCTTCTCCCCCAACCATAATTTCCTGTACACCTTGCAGCGCACGGGAACCTGCTTCATGACCCAGCAGCATTTGCAGCCGGGATGGCGTCATTTGCAGCATGTCAATGTGATGCGCAGTAATCAGCTCGCTAAGTGTCTGAGGATCGACCTGATGATGGCGGTCGCCTAGCACGACGGTCATTCCGCCCAGCAGCGGCAGAATCGTTTCCAATACGAAAATATCGAACGAAATGGTGGTTAGCGATAAAATCGTTTTGTCCGCTGCAAAGTCGATCAC
>NZ_SLTL01000078.1:0-2599 GCF_014858585.1 Paenibacillus sp. 23TSA30-6
TATTGGAATAGGTAAGGGTTTGATATGATCTCCGCCTTTTCCCCTCCTCCACACCGTGCATGCAGCTTTCACCGCACACGGCGTTCCACCTTATAGAATAAAAGTTAAATCATCTCGAGTTTACAAGCTTTGCGATAGAGATTAAGTTTATCGACCATAGGGTCGGTAAGTTGTAGGATGCTTTTATAATGCTCAATCGTTTTGGTTTCTGTGGCGTGAACCAACCTATGAACGTCCTTGTGAATAATCCGGAGATTGTTATAGTTGTCCGTACCGCCTAAAGATAGAGGCTTATAATGATGACAATGAACCTCTTCTGACTGTAGGAATAAACCAGTAATTTCACATAAGCCTTGAACCCTTGAGTATCGTGAGAGTCTATTATCAGAATACTCAAGCGTTCTATCCCAAACATCCGATCGGACTAATTTTGATAGCTCTAATTGGACATTGTATTTGAGATTTGCGTGAATATTTACTCTAGCTTCAGCACAGTAAGGGGTCAACTCCTGGCTGAAGTTCAGTGGTTTACTCTTGGAAACATCCGGCAAGGGGAAAAGTAGCGTTCCTGCAACCTCCCAAGTTTTATTATTATTTTTGTAAAACTTGGAGTAAGTAGGTGGAGGACGGCTTGGTCTTCCATACTTGCTAATGGATTTAAGACGATTGAACATAAACCGGTTCTTGCAAAAGGCAATTTCCTGAAAGTCCATGCTTACATGTGATGCGAATTTGAAATAGTTGTGTAAGCCAAGGACGAAACTGTTCCAATTTGAGATCGTTTTAGGAATGGGAGACAGCTTAATTTCAGTGATCAGTTTGTTTATTCGTTTCTTGATCTGGTCCTTCTTTTTGTCTGAAACGAAACTATGAGCTACATGCTTTTTGCCTTTAGGAACGGCCTTAATCTTGAAGCCCAAGAAATTAGATGACTTCTTGCGCAAATTTATGACCATTGATTTCTCTGGAGAGATATCTAGTTTTAGTCGTTCTTTAAGGTATTGTTTGACTGCATGGTACCATTTATAGGCATCTTGTGGGGTTCTGGAAAAGATTTTAAAATCATCAGCATACCTTACGATAAAGCCCTCTTTGAGTTTTGTCTTCTTCAGGGCCGCATATTTATTTCTTTGTGTGTAAGGGTGTTTGGTTTTGAAATTTTCCCATTGCCCTGCGACCCAGTGATCCAAGTCGTTGAGTACTACGTTGGATAATAAAGGAGAGAGAATTCCACCTTGTGGTGTACCTTTACATGGTATTCCTTCCTTCTCAATGGGCGCCTTCAGCATTTTCCCTATAATGGCAAGTACTCTCCGGTCTTTAATCCCTATATTCCAAAGTTGTTTAAGAAGCAGTGTGTGGTTTACGTTATCAAAGAAGCCTTTTATATCAACATCAACGACAAAGTGAAGTTGGGCGTTGTTAATTAATGTGTCGCACCTTGACTTTGCATGATGCGTGCTTCTTAGAGGTCTGAAACCATAACTATGCTTGTAAAATTTTGCTTCACAGATAGGCTCTAGAATTTGCTTAACCATTTGTTGTATCAATCTGTCAAGCATACTTGGAATGCCTAGCGGCCGTTTATCTCCGTTAGGTTTTGGGATGAAGACCCGTCTGACTAGTTTCGGTTTATAGTGATCAAGTGATGTACGAATTGTATTGATGAATTCATTCTGGCTGTAGCTTTTGAAATCATCAATGTTAAATTGATCAGTGCCTTGAGTCTTTGATCCTTTGTTGCCTTTAATCATTCGGTAGGCTAGGATTATATTTTTCTCAGAAATAATCAATTCGTATAGCCTGTTGAATGAGCAACCTTCTTTACTTTTCTGGTAAAGAGCATCAAAGGTGGATTGCATCCCGTAGTATTCAGCATATCGCAAATATGTGATGATTGTGGACAACTCCTTAAAGTTGTTTCCCACATTCTTACCAGACCGATCATCTGCAACTTGAGTAATCTACAATTAGAATTATAAGGCTTGGGGCTATCCCTCCGGAATGTTTCCATTCTTTCATAGGTACTGTGCCCCTACTCTCACAAGAGTAAATCATGTTGCCATGAACCATTCCCTTGATAGAGGTTTAACAACGGTTTGTTGTATAAATGTCCCTTGCTTTCCACGTTCCGATTATTCTAGCTATCCATGCGCGCTTTAGGTGGCAACTATGAGCCTGTAAACATTATACCCTCTTAGTTAGGTATCCCGAATTTCATAACTACAAATCTTACTTTTCGGTGGTTTACGCTGCTATTGCAGCACAACCCTTTCGGATTGTTCTACCTCTAGACCCGTACATTCGTCGCTTAGTCAGTTACTTTTGTAACATTCTCACCATGACGCGCTTTTCAGCACCCCGACCTATCTCCGACCATATTACTCTAAGAGAAATTTAGGTCTGATTCAGCCGACTTCACCTAGCTTCAAACAAAGACAAGCTATCTCTTGTTTTTGCTTGTAGGAGTATTAGGCAGGAAGTTTAAGCTCAACATGAAGGCTGTCATTCCTTCCTTCGAATAATCAGTTGTTGCTCCCTGTTGGGAAACCCACTCTTTTCATGCTATTAAGCACTTATAGAGTAACGTGTCGCACTG
>NZ_SLTL01000079.1:0-2511 GCF_014858585.1 Paenibacillus sp. 23TSA30-6
GTGCGCCCATAAGGGCATAAACTGAATTTGCTGATAGCAAGGCAACAGGTTAGGTTGCGAAGCCTGTCATCGCCCAACTGATCTGGAATGGAAACTGAACAGGGAGTGTAGCATGTTGGGAAAGCCATAAGTTGGCGAATTACCACGTCACGACTGAATGGCAAGATGAAACATTGTAGACAAGGATGAAAGCTAAACTGCTTGAATGATAGTCCGAGCGATTTGAGCCATAATTATAGCGGAAGGTAATTACAAACGCTATACAGTCTATTGGATGTATTCAGGTGCACATTGGATACATTAGAAAAACACCCCAACACCCAAAGGTTGGAGTGCCAGCAACCCAGAGACTGAGCAAGCCCAATAAGGGTTGAAGGGCGAAAGTCACATCCGATACTACAATAAGCTATGTCAGTATATGTCTAAATGGGGATTACCTAAATCGGAACGCCTTTAAGGCTATGGTGAAAGAACCTGAAAATCCGACATGGTAACGGAGTTCCCGTAGTAGTCTGAGGCAGGGAAAGCCTGCTACATGGCAAAGGGGAACAGCTTGTCAAGTTCAGTACAACGCTGGAAGGAGCGAGAGGCTCATGAGAAATCCAGAAGTGGTGTTGGACAATCTAATTTCCAAGTCTAAGGATAGAAACTATAGGTTCGACCGTCTATATAGAAACTTGTACAATCCTGAATTTTACTACCAGGCATATGAAAATATATACGCAAAGCCGGGTAACATGACGGAAGGTTCAGATGGTAAAACCGTGGATGGTTTCAACACTCAAAGAGTTGAAAAATTAATTGAATCACTCAAAAATGAAACCTATCAACCCCAACCATCCCGTAGAGTGTACATTCCTAAAGCCAACGGTAAGAAACGCCCATTAGGTATTCCCTCATTCGATGATAAGCTTTTACAAGAAGTTGTCCGTATGATATTAGAAGCTATATACGATAGGACATTTCTTGAAACTTCTCATGGCTTCCGAAAGAATCGAAGCTGCCATACGGCTCTTGAACAGGTGCGAGGAACATTTACAGGGGTAAGGTGGTTCATAGAAGGAGACATCGAAGGTTTCTTTGATAATATAGATCATCACGTCTTAATTGATATATTAAAGAAACGTATAGATGATTCTAAATGGATTAGGCTAATGTGGAAATTCCTTCGAGCAGGATTTGTGGATGACTGGAAATTTCATAAAACGTTTAGTGGAACACCGCAAGGTGGAATTATTAGCCCGATACTATCAAATATCTACCTTCATGAACTGGATGTATTCATGAAAGAATACATTAAGGCCTTTGATAAAGGAACCAAAAGAAAGACGACCAGCATCAAGAGATATCTGGAAATAAAAGCGTATAGAATGAGAAAGAAGCTTAAGAACGAATGGACGGGACTATCGCAAGAACACAAAGGTGAACGCCTTAAGCAGTATAAGGAGCTTAGAGCTCGCTTGCTAAGCACTCAGAGCACAAATCCCATGGACAGTGACTTCAGGAAACTTAAGTATACGAGATACGCTGATGATTTCATCATAGGAGTCATTGGAAGTAAGGAAGACTGTCTGTTCATTAAAGAGGATATAACAATGTTTCTGAAAAACAAGCTAAAACTCAATTTGTCACAGGAGAAAACACTTGTCACAAATAGTGTACAAAAAGCGAGATTTCTGGGTTACGATATTATGGTGGCAAGGGACACGAGTATCGGTACTGACGGCAAGGGGTTCACCAAAAGAACCCGAAATTATATTTGCAAACTCTATCTACCGCAGGATAAATGGGTTAAAAAACTGAAGGAATATGGCGCACTGGAAATTACACCGGATGGGAAATGGAAACCAAAATGTAGAACTTATTTGAAAGACCTGGACGATATTGAAATTGTAAATACATTTAACTCTGAAATTCGAGGTTTGTATAACTATTACAAAATCGCAAACAACGTGTCTAACCTCCATAAATTCTACCATTTTATGAAATTCAGCTTTGCCAAGACATTAGGCTCCAAGTACAATATGTCAGTAGCCAAGATGATTGCAAAATATAAAGTTAATGGTGAAATAGGCGTTAAATACGAAACAAAAAAAGGTCAAAAAATAATGTACTTCTACAAAGATGGATTTAAAAGAGTGAGGAAACTAACCAATATCCATGATGCAGACACACTGCCTAATACACTGAAATTTGGGGGAACAACAAGCTTGATGGACAGACTTAAGGCTGCCCAATGTGAGTTTTGTTCAAAAAGCTCAAATGAAATGGAAATGCATCATGTGAAAAAACTCAAGGACTTAAAAGGAAAAAAGAAATGGGAATACTTCATGATAGCAAGAAGAAGGAAAACCATAGCACTATGCAGAGAGTGTCACACTGCTCTACATAGTGGGAAATTAGATTGATGAGTGGAGAGCCGTATACATTGAGAGGTGTACGTACGGTTCGGAGGAGAGCGTTTGGAAACCTACTGTAGTAATACAGAAAGGCGCTGGGCGCTTATCCTAC
>NZ_SLTL01000008.1:0-223627 GCF_014858585.1 Paenibacillus sp. 23TSA30-6
TCATCGGCCGGATCGACAACCAGGCGAAAATCCGGGGCTACCGGATTGAGACGGGCGAGATCGAGTCGCAGCTGCTGAGTGTAGGTGGCGTGAAGGAAGCGGTCGTCGTCGTCAGGGAAGATCAAGAAGGTCAGAAAGCTTTGTGCGCTTATTATACAGCGGAAGAAGGCTTGACGGCGGCAGACCTGAAACGGGCGATCTCCAGCGAGCTGCCGGGGTACATGATCCCGTCGTACTTCGTCGAGCTGGAGCGCCTGCCTCTGACGCCGAACGGGAAAATCGACCGGAAGGCGCTGCCGGCGCCGGAAGGGGGAGCAAGCGCAGGCCGCGAATACGTGGCGCCGCGCACCGAACTGGAGGCGAAACTGGTCGCCATCTGGCAGGACGTGCTCGGGCCGGTCACGATTGGCGTGACGGACAACTTCTTCGACCTCGGCGGGCACTCCCTGCGGGCGACGACGCTGGTCAGCAAGGTGCACAAGGAGCTGAGCGTGGACCTGCCGCTGCGCGATGTGTTCCGGCACTCGACCATCGAAGCGATGGCCGAAGCGATCAGCCAATTGGAGCGGCAGGAACACCTCTCCATTCCGGTTCTGGATAAGAGGGATTACTATCCGCTTTCCTCCGTGCAAAAACGGCTGTACATCCAGCAGCAGATGGAAGGCGCCGAGCTTAGCTACAACATGTCCGGCATGACGGTTCTCGTCGGGCGCTTGGAACGGAATCAATTCGAGGCGGCGCTCAAAGGATTGATAGCTCGTCACGAAATTTTGCGAACCGGCTTCGAAATGGTCGACGGCGAACCGGTACAATGGATTTATCCGGACTTGAAGTTTGCCGTCGAGTATACGAAAGCGACGGAAAGTGAAACGAAGAGCATCGTAGACGGCTTTGTGCGCGTCTTTGATTTGGAGCGGCCGCCGCTGCTGCGTGTGGGCTTAGTCGAATGGGAAGCGGAACGGCATCTGCTCATGCTGGACATTCATCATATCGTCACGGATGGCATGTCGATGGGCATCTTCGTCGAAGAGCTGCTGCGCCTGTATAACGGCGAGACTCTGGAACCGCTTCGGATTCAATACAAGGAATTCGCCGCTTGGCAGCAGTCCGAACCTGTAAAAGAGCGGCTGAAACGTCAGGAAGCCTACTGGCTGGACGTGCTGGAAGGCGAACTGCCGACGCTTGAACTGCCTACGGACTTTGTCAGACCTGCCGCTCGCAGCTTTGAGGGAGATGTGCTACCTTTCAGCATCGACAAGCAGATGACCGACAGCTTGCAGCGCATCGCCGATGAGAACGGTGCCACCCTTTATATGGTGTTATTGGCGGCCTATTCAATCCTGCTCAGCAAGTACTCGGGACAAGAAGACTTCATTGTAGGCACGCCGGTTTCGGGCCGCACACATGCCGACCTGGAGCCGCTCATCGGAATGTTTGTCAACACTTTGGCGATTCGCCATTATCCGTCCGGGGAGAAGACGTTCCTCGCTTACTTGAACGAAGTCAAAGAAACGATGCTGGGGGCCTACGACCACCAGGATTATCCGTTTGAGGAGCTTGTGAAAAAGCTGCAGGCGCCGCGAGATCAAAGCCGCAATCCTGTATTCGATGTCATGTTTGCTCTGGAAACCAAGGAAGATAACGTTCAAAGCTTCGGGGATATCAAGATCGAATCTTATCCGGAAACTCATACGGTTTCCCAATTTGATCTTACCTTGGTCATTTCGATGCTGGATGAGGGAATGAACGGGCAGTTTGAATATGCCACCAAGTTGTTTACGCGCAATCTGATCGACAATTTCGCTCAGGACCTGCTCGTGATCGTCACCCAAATTTGCGAACAGCCTTCGGTGCTGTTGAAGGATATTTCCCTGAACGGGCAATCCGAACAGGAGCAAGATGTGCTAGAGGCCATTGATATTATTTTCTAATCCCTTACCCGGCTTGGGTGTATACCGTATTTCTCTCGGTACGCATCCTTGCCGGGTGTTTTTTTCCAAATGAAAGAGAAAAATCCACCACAGGAATCTGACGTCAAGTGCCGCTGAGCAACTATTTCAATTTATTGGAAAATCGACAAAACACAACAGAAATCGTAGTTTACCTTCGGTATACTAAGAATCAAACCATTTAAACAGAGATAATTCCACCATAAAATCCGAATACCCGAAAAACGAAAAGAAGTAATTGCCGATCGTTGCAGACGAGTTTAATCTTTTGACTATGACACCAGAAGAACAACAAAAGGCACACGAAGACTACAGGAAGAAATACAGATATCTAAAACGTGCGCAGCGGCTACTCGTTTACTACTACCTCATAGGGGAAAAGTTCCGAAATACAATGGCCGAAATAGGCCGCAGGAAGGGCTGAGAGAGATAGCCGACGACGTTCTGAGTAAGGAATTTCAACAGGAATGCTAGGCTTGGAATCGATCTCACCGGCACAATTATGCCGCAAGCATAATCAGGTGGATCAGGACCTGCTCCAGCAGGTTTTCGAGCGGCTGGCTATGCAGATTTTGTCTAGGCATGGCTGTTCGATAGCAGACCGCAAAGCACTCCGGATTATCGACTCTACCACCGTTGCTCTTTGCTTGCGGAGGTACAAGTGGGCCGACTTTCGCAAGACCAAGGCTGGTATAAAGCTTCACCTCCGCCTTGCTTTTGCAGATGCTCATGAGGTCCTGCCAGAGAAGGCAACCATTACGACAGCCAAGAAAAATGACCGGACACAGATGGATGACCTTATCGAAGATGCCGGAATCACCTATGTGTTGACCGCGGTTACGTGGACTACAAAGCATTCGATCGTTATTGCTCGGACGGGATATACTTCGTGACTCGCTTGAAGGAGAACGCGGTGATCGAACCGCTCCAATCGCTTGAAATTCCAGAGGACAGCAAGGTCACTATGGATGAATGGGTGCTGGTAGGTTCCACGCAAAAGCGGATGAAGCACAAGCTTCGCATGATGGAAACAACCGATTCACAGGGCAATTTTCTCATTCTGCTCACCAACCGTTTCGATCTGTCTTGCGATGAAATCAGTGAGATGTACCGCAGCCGCTGGGCCATTGAGACCTTCTTCAAATGGATGAAGCAGCACCTGAAGATTAAGCATTTCTATGGAACAAGCAAACAGGCCGTGCACAACCAGGTTTGGCTGACACTCATCGCTTTTTGCCTGCTTATGCTGGCCAAACTGGACGCGAACGTAGAGCACTCCCTCCTGCAAATCCAGCGGTGGCTGAAGGCTCTGATTTGGAAGCCCTATGCACAGTGGATCGGGCGTATGAAGCGAAAACCGAGCCGCAAGTCGGCAGGACGAAAGCGGTTAGAACCCACGTAACTGAGCCGGCCCGAAGGGCGTTGTCTGACGCAAAAGCCAAGTAAATATACATAAATTTTCAAATGGACAGGGCTACCTTTAGTGGCTGCTCGACCTTTTGGTTCTCATGGTAGATGCTAATTATCTGAATTGTCTGTCAATGTTTTATGCAACGCTAGTGAGAATATCTAAGGCATTGGAATAACTACTGGATAAAACTACCACCCAAATCTGCTTGGTAGTTTTTTATTTTGTAAAAGGGGTCGAATAAGCTGAATTGAGATTTTTAAGACTCTCTTTATATCCTGCATTTCCTGCATAAATCCCATTTAGATTTATCATAAAATGATGCTGTTTTTTCAAGGCTTATCCGTCGAGATTTTTGTGCCAGTTTTTTTGTTTTCAGATCATTATCTCACTCACGGTTAATTGACGAACAATAGGCTCACCTCATTAGGGTTTTTAATATCGTATGATGGCACGAAGACTGTGCGGCTCCCGTGACACTAGATACCTTGGAAGCCTTAGAACAACAAATAAAAGTAATAAAGCACGATAATGGAATTTATAAAGTTAGAACGATTACAGACGAAGAGGATATAATACCTGTACCTGCAATTGGTAAACTGGTTTATAACATTGAAGAGGAAGAATCAACAATTAGAAAAGAAGACGTTAACGGAACTGAACTCGATTACGAAGAATATGATGAAGGGGGTGATTACTTTGTTCCATTACCTACTAATATTAAACCAATAATAGATAGTTTGAATTCACTAGATGACAGAAGAGTTCAAACTGTTATAAATTCTTTAGCCTTGGCAACAAAAGAGAATTTTGAAAATTGGCTTCAGAACTTAAAAATGAGTGAGTTTGAATATTTAATTACACCTTCAAATAGTTATCCTTATAAAAGGTATATAATCAGGAAAATTATTGCTAATTGTTGCGTATCACATCTTTCGTTACTTATAAATACACTTCTCAAATATCTCGAACGAGAGCCAATTGTCAGTTTATTATGACAATTTAATTGAGAGAGTAAAAAAATTTAAGGAAGATCAGAAGGAAGAGTTTATCGGTTTAATGGTGGATATAATTGATTCACTTAAGGACTATGTTCACAAGGGTCAACTTAATGGGAAAAAGACTTTAGCGAAACCAAACTTAGATAAATTGAGCTACCTTTTAACTATTTGCGGAAAATCAATCTATAAATCTGCTGAATTAGAGTACAAAGATGTCCAAACCGAAGTATGTTAGTTCCAGGGTATCAAGAGATAAAAAGGAAACGTGAAGCTCTTGGAGAAGACTTTTGGTATTATGCCGAAACGTTTTTTTCAGTATTAGAATCAGGAGGCTGGAATAGTAATCTACCTTCCATAAGTTCACTATTTAAAGAATTAAGTAAAATCAAGCTATCATTCGAACAAAAAAAGAGAATTAATAAACTATTATAGAATGTTTATTTCGTGTCATTTCCTCAGCCCCTTATCACTAGTAGTGTAGTGCATATACACTCTTAGTGTCCAAGTTCACTAGGGGGCTAAAGAGATTATACAACTTCACCAAATCCATAGTTGGATTACATGTACGATTATCGAAGTTATTTTATTTACTGATCGTTCCCGATGTGTTACATTAATTTTGGGAGGGAATTTATATGGCTAGAAGTAAAGAGTTTGAAGTGAACGAAGTATTGGATAAAGCAATGAAGATCTTTTGGGAACAAGGTTACGAGAAGACATCGATGAGTGACCTAGTCGAGCATATGGGAATTCATCGCAGAAGTATATATGATACATTCGATGACAAACATTCGCTGTTTCTGCAGGCTATGGATCGATACTGCAGCAAAGTTAACGCCACATTGCTCGCAGAAGTAAAAACGTCCAAAACTGCAGTGGAAGCACTGCATAAAATTTTTGGTTTTATGATCAGCGAATCAGAGGATATGCCATCTGGTTGCTTAATCGTGAATTCAGCGGTGGAGCTGGCCGCACGTGATACTGATGTGGATACCAGGTCAATTGAACTGTTTACGGTAGCAGAGCAGATGTTCGAGCAAATTATTCTTTGGGGACAGCGGGATGGAGAATTCTCCTCTAATCACGATGCCAAGAAAATGGCAGAATACCTGCACAATATCTCCGTTGGCATAAGAGCAATGGCAAGAACTTCGACGGATAAAGAAAAACTAAACCGGATAGTCAATGTATCGATGGAACTTTTAGAAAATTGATGCATTGATTTTTTTGCATATAATAGAATCATCATTCCCAAATCGCTTTTTAGAATGAGGGAAACAGTCGGGGTAGATTAGGAAGTAGTCTTGACTAAGCCTACACACGTGAAGTATCGATTCGTCATTGATATCAGCACGATGTAAGTTTGCCAGTTATATGTTTGTACAAATTTATAATCATTGATATGGCTGGTGTGCAATATCGATAGATAAAAGAGACAAGAAAGCAGCTGGCAGTTAAGGTCAGCTGCTTTCTTGTTTTTCTTCCTTAAGGCTTCTTTAGGTTGAAATGGTTCTCAGAAATGTAGCATATAAAAAAACAAAAAATACTTTACATTGTGTTACCTTAGTTTTGGGAGTGAGTTTTATGGCTAGAAGCAAAGAATTTGTAGAACCTTGGTTGGTAAAATAAAACGATGTCATATAGTCAACGTTTTTTTTGCATTTAATAGAATGAACGTTCCCAATTGCGTGGTAATGCCTTTGCTTAAGTTAAGTTCCCTATTTAATAGTAGTACATCACACTAAATAGTGATCAGGTCACAAACTTACAATAATTAATTGAGGTGGATACTAGATGAAAAAAACTGTACTTATTACTGGTGCTTCGGGTGGAATTGGAAAAGAGTTGGCGGATCGCTTTGCCAAAGATGGTCATAACATGGTCCTCGTGGCAAGAAGCGAGGCTAAGCTTATAGAATTGGCAAAAGGATATCGAGAAAAATACGGTGTTCACGTAAAGGTGTTCGCAAATGATGTGACGTCACCTGGCGTGGCCGAAGAAATCTCTGCCGAGCTTAAAAAGGAAGGAATCGCCGTCGACTATCTGGTCAATAATGCGGGCTTTGGCTTATATGGGTCATTCTTGGAAACAGATTTGGAACAAGAAATGAATATGATTGATGTCAATATCAAGGCTTTAACGATTATGACGAAGTTGTTCTTGCCGGATATGGTTAAGCGGCGCCAAGGGGGCGTAATGAATGTGGCTTCTGTAGCAGCTTTTTACCCCGGACCGCTAATGGCAGTGTACTTTGCCACGAAGGCATACGTTCTTTCATTCACAGAGGCGCTGGAGAATGAACTGACCGGAACGGGTGTGACTGTGACGGCTCTATGTCCTGGCCCAACGGCAACTGGTTTCGTCGATCGTTCAGACGTGGGATCTTCCAAGCTGTACCAAAGCGGTGTTATGGAAGTCGGAGTGGTGGCAGATGAGGCATATCGCGATTTCTTGCGTGGCAAGACACTCATCATTCCAGGAGCAATTCATCGTTTCATTACATCCCTACCACGGTTTTTACCTCGAAAAATGATGACAGGTCAAATCAGAGCACGTACAGAACATGTAGATCGTTGATTCTAGTTAATAGAATAGATTGGACAATCCCTAACATATGACAACAATGTACCAATAGTCCGTTAAGGTGCATCCAATATTTTTCTCAGCAAATCAGGAGCGGATAAGCAATGGTTCTCTGAAGTTTGGTTTCCAAAGGCAGAAGAAGCTGGATTGAAATATATGGCATTAATTACGCCAGAAAAGGCAATTGCTAGATCCTTTTTAAAACGACTTGATTCAGAGCTTACAGGAAGCTACGCCACTGAAAACTTTGATTCTATGGAAGAAGCCGTGGATTGGTTAGCTAAAAGCAAATAATGTTCCATAAGAATCATAGTTCTCAAATCATCCTTACAAATTCAGGTTCAGAGTTTACGAAGGCTAAAAGCAAGAACTAGGGTTCAAAAGAGAAAGCAATAGATAAGTTATAAACTAAGGAGGATTTAAAATGAAATTAACAGGAAACACGTTTTTATTACAGGCGGCGGTTCGGGAATTGGACGGGGATTAGCTGAGGCATTACACAAACTTGGAAACAAGGTTATCATCTCAGGACGGAGTAAAGAGCGTCTGGAGGAGACCATCCAAGCGAATCCTGGCATGTCTGCAGTGGAGCTGAATATACAGGACCCTGCAAGCGTAAATTCAGTCGCCCAGCAGTTAATTGAAGAATACCCAGATCTTAATGTATTGTTTAACAACGCTGGTATTTATACGCCTGAAGATCCGTCGGGGTTGGTTGACGAAGAAATTTTGGTTCAGACAGTCACCACAAACCTGCTTGGTCCGATTCGTATGGCGGCTGCGCTACAGGGTCATTTGAAATCCAAAGAAGAAGCTTATATTATCAATACGACTTCGATACTCGGATTCGTACCGGTGGCACAGGGGGCTATATATTCTGCGACGAAAGCAGCGCTTCATTCCTATACACTGACCCAGCGCTACATCCTGAAAGACACCTCGGTGAAAGTACTGGAAATTGCGCCGCCATTGGTTCAAACGCAAATGATCAATTATGATCCGAATGCGATGCCACTTGCAGCATTCATTGAAGAAACGATGAATGTACTTGGTACAGATACAGATGAGGTTCTGGTGGAGTCAGCAAAAATGTATCGTAATAATCCGGGCCCGAACGAAAGCGTTCTTGTGAACCAAGTTAACGATATGACGTCTGGTCAGTAATTCGCTTTTATGATAAAGCACCCTGTAGATGACAAAATGGATGGATGTATACCAATTTAAGAACAATAACTCCAAAAAAAAGGAGTAATAAAAAATGAATATTTCTAAACAAGTTGCTATTGTCAGTGGTTCTAATCGAGGTTTAGGCAAGGAGCTGGCTCTTGAACTTCTAGCTAGGGGAGCTAAAGTGTACGCTGGAGCGAACCCGGAAACAATTGATCTGTCGGGTGCTATTCCACTGCAGCTCGATATTACAGATCCGAAATCCGTCATGGCTGCGGCTGAGGTTGCTGGTGATGCAACCCTTCTAATCAACAATGCAGGTTCCGCCACTGGCGCTTCTCTCCTCACAGGTGAGCTAGACGATATTCATTTGGAATTCGACACTCATGTTTTCGGCACACTTTCAATGATTCGCACTTTTGCACCCGTTATTGAAAAAAATGGAGGAGGTTCGATACTGAATATCCTGTCCGCATTATCTTGGATCAATATCGGTAACTCAGGCGCGTATTCAGCTGCAAAATCCGCTCAATGGGGAATAACAAACGCATTACGTTTAGATTTAGCCCCTAAGAACATTAAGCTTGCCGGATTGCACGTAGCGTTCATGGACACCGATATGACAGCTGGCATCCAAGCACCTAAGACATCTCCGAAGGACATCGCTAAAATCGCGATCGATGGAATCGAATCCGATCTCTACGAGATTGTTGCTGATGATACAAGTCGAAATGTACAACAGGGCCTCTCTGCAGGAATTTCTTCCCTGTACCCACAATTGTTTGAATAAAAGGAGGAGTGTACATGCGTTTTCTCGTTCATGTCAAAATCAAACCAACGACTACTGAGAAAGAAATTGTGGAACTGTTACCAGCGGAACAAGCACGATTTGCTGAATTAGTGGAACAGGGGCTAATCAAATCCTTTTACCTTTCCCACACAATGGACGAGCATTGGTCCATTTGTATTGGAGACAGCTTAGAAGAGGTCCGAGTTGCTGTGGAGTCATTGCCGTTTTATAAATTTATGGCAGTAGAATACACCGCGCTAGTCGACGATAAGCGTTAGTGGGCGGGAGCGCTGTTGCGGTTGTTCTTTATTTGATTGCGAGAGCCATTCTGCGCAGTACAGGAATACGAAAGGGCCTATGCAAATTGCAATTGGCATGAATGTGCTTCCTTTGGCGCTCAACTATGTTCTGATTTTCGGAGCGCATGGTTTTCCAGAGCTGGAATTGTCAGGTGCAGCCTAGTCCATCATCATTAGCCGTTTCATCGCAGGTGCCGGGATTTGGAAAGAAATGAAGCAAAATTCAAGGAACTCCTTAATAGAGAAGATATATGCTTTGATGACATGAGTGAGATTTTGGATACTACCTACTATTGGATAGAAAAAGAACTTAAAAAGCCAATTACTCATTGAAAATAGCGTCGTTTACTGAAACACATCAAGACAGGTCAAAATTCGAGTGTTCACCGCTATGGCTCGTAACGATGTGCTTCAACAATTCCTCAATCTGGATCGCTCTATGCAGACTCCGAACAGTTTAAAAACCAGCCTACCTATGAGCAAAGAATATTTTCATTTGATGTACAAAATAGGTGCTACCCGATATGCATATCATGAGAAAATAAAAGTGGAACAACAATTGTTTCTGGTTTATACGGGGTAGTACCAGCGTCGCTGACACCACCCGCAAACGTATGGGTTAAACTGGGGATTTATTAAATACCTGATTATATTCAAGCTACGCATCGGTGATCGCCAGCTTTAGATAGACTTCCAGCGATTTTCTTCATGGCCGGAACATATCTGAATCAATGCATTATCAAAAAAAGCAGCCACTACAGGGCTGCTTTTGTACTACGGGCTAATTGCTCGTGTATTTTACCCAATCGTATTCGGCGTATAGCGGATTCGCTCCGTTATACGGACCTAGCCAGTCGTCAACACCAGTGCCATTCCATAAATTCATCATAATCTTGCCTGGCGTGCTCGGTATGTTCGTAGTTGCCGTATGCTTTAGAACCCCGTCAACATACCACTTAATGTATCCTGGCTGCCAATCGAATGCATAGGTGTGAAAGCCTCTTGATGCATCAAAGCCCAGATCAACAATCTTCTCGTGACCACCGACCCCGTTTGTATAATAGTTGAATTGCACTTTTGTCGTGTCTTTACCTAAAAATTCAATATCTATTTCATCCCATTGCGTGCCATCAGTAGGTCCCGTATACGTAAAAAAGGAAGATACGATCCCTGTATTTTTAGCAGGCTTCATGCTGACCTCGTATAAGCCGTATCTGTAAGTGTTCGTCGATCGATACTCTCCGCAGTCAAATTTATTGTACGCAGAACTCGTTAAGCCAAGCTTCATTTTGCCATCGTTCGTAAAATTGACATTATTGGCACGCCAAGTGCAATTAAACATGTTCCCATTGGAATATCCGTCCGCCTTTTGCCATGCACCCGAATTGAAACCATTAAGTGGTTCCCAAAAAACATTCCCCGCATAAACGCTTACCGAAAAAAACAGAGAGACAATGCCCGTGACCATTAAAGTGAACCAAGATTTCTTCTTCATTTTACACCTCCATAAAAGATTGACCAAACATGAAAGAAAAGGCTGACAATGATACATTATTTCAAGTATTGACCGGCTTACCGAAAAAAATATAAAACGCTTCCATATTTGGTATCTTCATTGTAGCCTGAAAATGAGGCGTACACTATAGCAAACTTAACGCTCGAAACATAATTTAAAAAAACCTAAATTTTATCAAGTTGTGGTTTAAAAATGCACCGCTGGGCCGCTACTCACGCCGATAACTAGAGCGCCAGCACCATGATTCCGCCGCGCTTCATCATCATGCTATGGAAGTTGAATCAAAGAAGGATGATTAAAGAAAAGATAGCAAGACCTTTTTAAGGGGGTCTTGCTATCTTTATGGTTTAGAGAAATTATTCCATAATCATTACGTCTATATATTGGCCGTCCATAACCTCTTGCTTTTCAAAAACGTGGACTTCACGGTAACCGATCTTCCGATAAAGTCTTTGACCGTTTTCATTAAAGGGGAAGGTAAACAGGATAATCTTATAAAAATTGTTTTTCCGGGCTTCTTTCTCTAATTCCAAATGAAGTGCACTGCCAACGCCTTTACTGCGGAAGGTTCGGTCTACGTAAATCGAAAGGTCCGCAATGCCATCATAAGCACAACGATGAGAATAACGATTTAAAGAAGCCCAGCCAACCACGATCCCATCCGATTCTGCGACCAAAACAGTATAACGACTTTGATGTACTTTAAACCAGTCAGTCATGT
Organism: Paenibacillus sp. 23TSA30-6; assembly: GCF_014858585.1. Classification (NCBI taxonomy): domain Bacteria; kingdom Bacillati; phylum Bacillota; class Bacilli; order Caryophanales; family Paenibacillaceae; genus Paenibacillus; species Paenibacillus sp. 23TSA30-6. Next base: position 11,435 of record NZ_SLTL01000008.1, read on the forward strand.
AGTCGAAGTCTTTGGCTTCCACCTCCAGTGTAGCTATCCGATCTTCAATCCCTTGAGTGTAAATGTCCAAAATACGGTTTAAATCTTCTGAGGTTGCTGTTCGAACGTTTAATATTGGCATACTGATCCCCCGCTCATAAGCACATTAGGCTTTCTTGGCTTTTATAACTGCGGAAACAATATAATCATCCACGTTTGCTCCAGGCACCCAATCCTTGATGAATGATTTGGATTCATCTTTAGGTTCGATGCTAATACTTGTAAATCCACTTTGCTGCAGCATGGATTTTACTTCTTCCAATGAGGAGGCGCCGGAAATACAGCCGGAATACAACTCATTTAGATCGTTTTTTATTTCAGGAGGAAGTTATGTGGTCGTGATGATATCGGAAATCGCTAATCTGCCGCCAGCTTGTAAAACATGATAGGCTTCATTGAACACCTTAGCGACGAAGCATTTTAAATACAATATGGGTGAATGTCTTAAATGTGGGGAATTAAATACATTAGGAGTTTGTATGAGATGCGATAAGGTTTTAAACCAAGAAGATGATGGACTTTGCGTGAGTTGTGAAGAATATATAGAATCTCAATTTTTTATACTGCTGAATTAGTCATTTTAGCCCTAATTAAAGAAAACCTCCTAATATTTAACCTTTTGTCTACGGATAATAAAGTTGTGTCCTAAAAGCAAATATTTGTAATTTGAACTTAAATTACTTTCATTTCTATGGCATCAAAATTCACTTTTTCATCCAGTAACAAACGATTTTTACATGCAATCGTTAAAAACACCTTATTATTGTTAGGAATAACGCATTCTAGGGAATGTCCAGAGGAGCAAAAAAAGAAGGGATTTTGGGAACTCTCCGTACTTTTTGCCAGTACTTCTCCACATACAGGGCATTCAGATATAAGCATGATATTGTGGGTGTCACATACAAGGGTACCTGCTAATGGAATAATTTGAAGGTGTAAAAGCAAAGGATGACTCCTGGCTAGTCTATTTCCTTGGATATAAGGTAAAAGAGGATTAAGTACATCATTTTATCCAAACAAGCTTTGCTATATTCGACCAACAACTTATTTCTTCCTCTTTACATTTTGATTACATAAAACTATCTCTCCCTTCATATACGAATACTAATATTATCTATGTGTTAGCCGATTATCATCGGTAATCTCAGAATAAATAATAGGGGGTACTTTATGTTTGGCAATCTTTTCAAAAAAATATTACCTATCGTTATGGTGTCATCAATCGCAGTTACTGCCGTTGTGTCAGGAGGAGCTTCTGCACAAGCAGCTTCAGACACAAAGAAAATTAAAAATGTAATTTTTTTAATTGGTGATGGCATGGGTCCATCATATATTTCTGCCTATCGGTATATGAAAGATAACCCGGCAACCCCCCTGATGGAAAAAACAGAGTTTGATCAGTATCTTGTAGGTGCTCAAACGACGTATCCGGAAGATGAGGCTCAAAATATAACAGACTCCGCTTCAGCTGCCACAGCAATGTCTGCCGGTGTTAAAACATACAATGCTGCCATTGCCGTAGATAACGATAAAACTGATGTCAAAACGGTATTAGAGCAAGCGAAGGAAAACGGGAAATCTACCGGCTTAGTTGCAACATCTGAGATCACTCATGCTACTCCTGCAGCATTTGGCGCACATGATGTTAGCCGTAAAAACATGAACGCTATTGCTGATGATTACTTTGATGAAAAAATTAATGGAAAGCACAAGGTGGATGTCCTGCTTGGTGGTGGACTAAGCAATTTTGTGCGTAAAGACCGAAACTTAACTGAAGAGTTCAAGAAAGCCGGTTACGGTTATGTCACTGATCGGGAAGGATTGCTGAACAATAAAAACGATCAAATTCTCGGTCTATTTGCCGAAGGTGGACTAGATAAAGCAATCGATCGTGCCAAAGAAACGCCTTCTTTAGAAGATATGACTAATGCTGCAATCAGTCGATTAAATAAAAATGATAATGGTTTCTTCCTGATGATTGAAGGAAGCCAAATTGACTGGGCAGGTCATGACAACGACGTGGTTGCTTCCATGAGTGAAATGGCGGATTTTGAAAAAGCATTTAAAGCAGCGATCGACTTTGCCAAGAAAGACGGCAATACATTAGTAGTTGCAACTGCTGATCATTCTACCGGCGGATTTTCGGTCGGTGCAAATGGAGAATATAACTTTAATGTAGCACCAATTAAAGCAGCAACGCGCACACCAGATTTTATGGCTAAAGAAATTGTTGCTGGCGCAAGTGTTGAAGATACACTTAAGAAATATATCTCCTTAGATCTTACAGAAAGTGAAGTTCAATCGGTCAAAACTGCTTCTGCTACAAAGGACGAAGTTAAAATCGATAATGCCATTGAAGCCATCTTCAACACTCGTTCATTTGCTGGCTGGACAACAGGTGGTCATACTGGAGAAGATGTGCCGGTCTATGCTTACGGGCCAGGGAAAGAATTGTTTACGGGACTTATCGATAATACAGATAATGCAAAGAACATTTTTGACATTCTGAAAAAAAGCAAATAAATAACAAAAGAAAAAAAGGGTATTTGGATTCATAAACTGTGACCCGAAAGATGGACACTTTGAAAAAAAAGTGACTTCTCTCGGGTCTCTTTGCGTTTATAATCGATATACTGAAAGGTTGGGGATACAAAATGGGGAACCGTTGGTCTACCGAGCTGGCAGCTCTAAAGGCCTATCAGGAGGGGAAAACTCCTGCGGACATCTTCAGCGAGGCAGGATTCAACTTAGATATGATCGGACGGGAGAATCCGAATAGATGCTTAAAACGTTGGAGGAAAACCTTGGCTTCTCAAGGTGAAGCAGGTCTTCTGGAAGAGCAACGAGGAAAAGGCAGCACGGGAAGGCCCGCAGCAGAGCAGTCGATGGAGAAGAAGCTTGCACAAGCTGAGGCACGTATAAAGCTATTTGTTGTGCTCAAAAAACAGTGTATCAGTTTTTAAATTGAAGATTGTAGAGCAATTTTAACCTCTAATTTGGGATTCGCAAAGTTCAGTCACCTAACATTTACAGCCATTTTGAAGACCCGCCGTTATGTAAGGTTGTCGAAATGGTGAGGAGAGAGTATAGTTTGTATGTATTTATTTTGTGCGGGAAGAGGTTAATATGGCGACAATTCACGATGTAGCGTTAAAAGCCGGTGTGTCGGTCACTACAGTATCCCGTGTAATGAATAACCGGGGATATATCAGCGAAACTACACGCAAAAAAGTGTTCGACGCAATGGAGGAGCTTAATTATCAACCGAATGAAATAGCACGATCTCTGCTACGCAAGCAGTCCAATATTATTGGCCTTATTATTCCCAATGTCTCTCATCCTTTCTTCGGTGAGCTTGCCAATCAGGTCGAGTATTATGCCTATCAGCATGACTGCAAGGTCCTGCTGTGCAATTCGCATATGGATCCCGTGAAGGAAAAAGTATATATCGATATGCTGAAGCGAAACCGGGTAGACGGCATCATTATGGGTAGCCATACTTTAGAAGTAGAAGAGTATCGCCATTTGAATTCACCGATTGTGACATTTGATAGGCAGATTGACCCGTATATTCCGTATATATCTTCGGATAATTATCGTGGAGGCGAGTTGGCCACGGAGCTGCTCATTCGCAAAGGCTGCCGGAAAATTGCCCATATATGCGGAAATCTGGAGCTGAACATGCTGTCCAATGAGCGGACCAAAGCATTCCGGGATGTCGTGGGCAAGCATAGTGTCCAGCATGTGATCGTTCAAACGGACTTGAATGTGTTTGACCAGAAGGAGTACGAGCGAATCATCTCGAAACTCATTCATGAACATCCAGATGTTGATGGGGTGTTCGCAACAAGCGATATTATTGCCGCGTTCGCGTTGAAAGAATATATCCGCGCCGGAAGGCATGTGCCGGGGAGTGTGCGTATTGTAGGCTTCGATGATGTAAGCGCTGCATCCTGGCTGACGCCGGAACTTACATCGGTAAGACAGCCGACTGCAGACATCGGCAGACTGGCAGTCGAGCTGATTCGCAGGCAGGCGGAGGGGGAGCAGGTACAGCCTGTCAATCTGCTGCCTGTTGAACTGATTGAGCGTGCAACGACCTGAATGAAATCTGTTCCTCTAACAAGGGGAACAGATTTTTTTTAGTACATGTTAAAAGTTCAACATGTCAAACGATTGACACAAGTTAAACCTTTGACATATAATCCGTTTGTAAGCGTTTTATTTAAGTGTTCAGAGCCATTATATAAATAAGGGGATGACAACAGTGAGGAAATTCAAAAGAGTTCAATGGATGGTAATGCTGCTTCTTTTGGTTATGGTGATGTCTGCATGCGGTGGCTCCGGTGGAGAAGGTAATTCGGCTTCCGGAGGGGGATCAGCGGATTCGAAAAATGTGAAAATTACGCTTTTGAACTCCAAAGGTGAAATCCTTCCACAGCTGGAGGATGCCGCCAAGGCATTCGAGAAAGACAATCCGGGCATTACTGTTGAAATCCAGCCGGTTCCGAACGGTGGATCGCCTTTTGAGCGTGCCTCCGCATTGTATGCATCCGGAAATCCACCGACCATGATGATGCTAGATACAGGCGATGTCGAGAAATTCAAGGACCGTATCCTCGATCTAAACGGAGAAAAGTGGAATGCGGACACTGTTGAAAACGCTACGAAAGCTACGACATTTGACGGTAAAAATTACGCGTTTCCGCTGGCTGTTGAAGGCTACGGATTCATTTACAACAAAGCCGTTGTTGATAAAGCGGTAGGCGGAACCTTTGATCCCGCCACAATTAAAACCCGAAATGACCTTGAAAAACTGTTTCAGCAAATCGAGACATCCGGAAAGAAAGCACTGGTGATTTCACCAATGGACTGGTCCCTTGGCGCTCATTATTTGCCTCTTGCTTATGCAGGCCAGAACAAAGACATGGCTAAAGTGGACAAATTCATGGCGACACTGAAAGCGGGCCAGGCTGATTTGGCTAACAATCCGGTATTTAACGGACTTATGGATACATTCGACGTCATGATGAAATACAATATCGACCAGGCTTCCCCGCTGGCAGGAGCTTATGAACGCGGACCGGAGCTGCTCGGCAAAGGCGAAGTTGGCATTTGGTTCATGGGCAACTGGGCATGGCCGCAAATCAGCAGTTTTGATACCGCTAACAAAAAATATGGTTTCCTGCCTGTACCGATCAGCAATAATGCCAATGACTACGGCAATCAGGAAATTTCGTCCGCTGTATCCAAACGTATTGTCATTGACAAGGAGAAGACTACTCCGGAACAGCAGGAGGCGGCGAAAAAGTTCCTGAACTGGATCGTCTATGAAGAGAAAGGCCAGGATTTCCTCGTGAACAAAGCGAACATTATCCCGGCGTTCAAAAATATTACACTGCCTGCGGCCGACCCGCTTGGCAAGTCCATCCAGGATTATATCGCAAAAGGCAAGTCAGAGCAGTCGATGAGCACGCTGCCTGCCGATCACTGGTCCAAGACAGGATCTTCCATGCAAAAATATCTGGCGAAACAGGGCGACCGCGCAACACTGGTCAAAGAAATCGAAGACTACTGGAAAACAGCAAAATAAGGTTATTTTCAAATCACCCGGAATAGAGAGAGGGATCATCATGATTGCGGAAAAAGGAGTATGGAACCGGTTGCGGTCACGGCTGCTGTTTACCGGACCAACCTTGTTTGCCTTCATAACGGTAATGATCATTCCATTTTTGTACGGCATCTATCTGACGTTCACAAACTGGGATGGTATTTCCACGACACTATCGCTGGTTGGCGTCCAAAACTACCTGGCCGTTTTTCGGGATAATGAGTTTTGGAAATCGTTCGGCTTGACGCTCGAGTATGTGTTTTATACCGTTATTCTTATCAATGTCGTCGCTTTTATGCTGGCGTATGTGCTGATAAAAGGTTTAAAGGGCCAGAAAATTTTCCGGGCGGGATTTTTCCTGCCCAACCTTGTCGGCGGCATTGTACTCGGTTTTATCTGGCAGTTCATCTTCAACAACGTGCTTGTCTATTTGGGACAACATGCCGGCATTCAGTCGCTCAGCACGACTTGGCTGGCTGATCCCGACAAAGCGTTCTGGGCACTCGTGATTGTAACCGTGTGGCAGAACGTGGGTTACATGATGGTCATTTACATCGCGGGATTGAGCGGTGTGCCGAATGATATTATGGAGGCCGCAAGCATTGATGGGGCGAACAGCTGGATCAGACTGCGGAAAATGGTGCTGCCCTTGATGGTTCCTTCTTTCATCGTATGTATATTCTTGTCCCTGCAGCGCGGATTTATGGTCTATGACGTGAACCTCGCGCTCACGAAAGGCGGCCCGTTCAGCAGTACTCAAATGGTGTCGATGCATGTGTATGAAAAGGCATTCCTTTCCCGTGATTATGGTGTGGGGCAGGCGGAAGCATTCGTGCTGTTCCTGATGGTTGCTCTCATCACCCTGCTCCAGGTTTATTTTAGTAAGAAGTTGGAGGTGGAGGCGTAATGACAAGCAAAAAAGCCGCTTCCTCCGTGATCAAATTTATTGTGCTGACAGTCGTGCTCATATTGTTCATCGTACCGTTTGTTTTTCTGCTGATCAATTCGTTCAAGGAAAACAAGGCCATCACCTCGGACCCGTTATCGCTTCCAGAGAGCTTCAATATGGTCAATTATATGAATGCATTCGATAAAATGAATTACATCGATGCCTTTACCAACTCATTGGTCATAACGGTGTTAAGTGTCTTCTTTATCTCACTGTTCGCGGCGATGACGGCTCATTATTTTGTCAGAAACAACACCAAGTTCAACCAATATACGTTTATGCTGATGGTTGCTTCCATGATCATTCCGTTTCAGGCCATCATGATTCCATTGGTGAAAATTTACGGCTCACTTGATCTGCTGAACAGCAAGTGGTCGCTGATTTACATGTACATCGGTTTTGGAAGCTCGCTGGCCGTCTTCATTTATCATGGATTCGTGAAGAGCATTCCGAAGGAACTGGAGGAAGCGGCGCTGATTGACGGCTGCACGCGGATTCAGACATTCTTCCGAATCGTGTTTCCGGTACTGATGCCCACGACAGCCACCATTTCCATTCTCAATGTGCTGTGGGTCTGGAATGATTTTCTGCTACCTTCCCTCATTCTGGTCGATCCGGAGCAAAGGACACTTCCGTTGTCCACGTACAACTTTTATGGGACCTATACAGTGGATTACGGTCCGTTAATGGCAAGTTTGGTACTGACGATATTTCCGATCATTGTCATCTATCTGTTCGCCCAGAAATATATTATTCAGGGTGTTATGCAAGGTTCGATTAAATAACTGCAGAGGGAGGATGCCTTATCATACAGAGTAGAGCGTATACGAGAGAGAGTGCAGATCAATTTATTTCTGAATCGAAGCATATGCTTCGGCCAGATTATCGGCTGAACTACCACTTAATGGCTGAATTCGGCTGGATGAATGATCCGAACGGCTTCATTCAATATAACGGGCAGTATCACTTGTTCTATCAACATTACCCGTATAAATCAGTATGGGGGCCGATGCACTGGGGACACGCAGTCAGCCGCGATCTTATGAAGTGGGATTATCTGCCGGTCGCTTTGGCACCGGACGGTGAGTTCGACCAGGATGGCTGCTTCTCCGGCAGTGCGATTGAGCAGGACGGGAAGCTTGTCCTGATGTATACCGGACATGTTGTAACCGGGCCTGACAAAGATCAGGATTACAAGCAGTCGCAGGGAATCGCAGTATCAGAAGACGGAGTAACGTTCGAAAAGTGGGAGGGCAACCCGGTCATCGGTTATGACGCCGTACCAGACACGGTCAGCCGTAAAGACTTCCGTGACCCTAAGGTGTTCAGGCACGAAGATCAATATTACGCCGTTCTCGGTTCTAATGATGCCAAAGGGAACGGACTTGTACTGCTTTATCGTTCTGAAGACCTGAAAAGCTGGACGTATGTCAATGTACTAGCCGTGAGTGACGGACGCTTCGGCGATAATTGGGAGTGCCCCGATCTGTTCCCGCTCGGCGGTCGGCACGTATTTATGCTGTCCCCGCAGCGGATGCCTGCCCAGGGGGAAGCTTACCACAATCTGCATTCCACCATGTACGGTATTGGTGATTTCAATTCTGCGGCCGGAACATTTACGGCAGAACGGTATGCTCAGGTGGATCACGGATTCGATTTCTATGCCCCGCAGTCAACCTTGGATGATAAAGGGCGGCGTATCGTCATCGGATGGATGGATATGTGGGAGTCGGAGATGCCGACCCAGCAGGGGCACCATTGGGCTGGTGCGATGAGTCTTCCGCGGGAAGCGGTTATCGACGGCGCCAGGCTGCTGTTCCGTCCGCTTGAAGAGGTAAAGAATTACCGATGCAATCTGTTCGAGCAGCGGGATATCTTACTGACAGGTGAGCAGATTATGGACACGCGCGGAGATAGCTACGAACTGAAGGTCGTATTTGAGTTTGAGTCCAGTAACACCGATGAATTCGGTTTGAAACTGCGGGTGGGTAGCGAAGAGGAGACTGTACTGTCGTACCGTCCCGATGACGGTCTGTTCCGTTTCAACCGAGAACGTGCCGGTATAGGCCCGGGTGGAGAGAGAAGAGTGCCTTTGGGCTTAAACGAGGGCCGCCTGGAGCTTCGGGTTTTTGTTGATAAAAGCTCGGTGGAAATATTCATCGGCGACGGTGAATACGTCCTCACAGGAAGAGTGTATCCGGGAGTGGAATCTACGGGCATTCGAGCGTTTGCGAGCGGAAAGTGTACGATTGCTTCGTTTCAGAAGTGGGATATATCCACATAGAAATGCATGACAAACAGGAACCCGACCATTGATGGTCAGGGCTCCTGTTTTTTTGTAGGATTGTGATCGTGTGATTTACACAAGCTTATTTTGAAGATAGGCATCAATTTTTGCGAGGGCTTCTTCTGTACCGCCAGATTGCTGGAAGCTATCATTTATTTTTTGTACGCCCTCTTTATACGCCGCGTTCGACATTACCTCATGTACGGCATCTCTTAACGATTGTACATTGATTTGGTCTTTGGTTATTCGATAGCCAGCCTGAAGTTCTGTTAACCGCTGTGCGACCATGGGTTGATCCTTGTCCTGAGGCAGTACGACCAAGGGTACATTAAAGTGAATTCCTTCATTCACACTGTTCATTCCACCATGAGTAATAAATACATCTGAATAACGTAGTACCTCCAATTGGGGAACATAGGGCGAGATGATAAAGTGCTCTGGGGCTGGGTTGATTTTCGTAAAGTCAGCTTTCTCGCCAGCTGCAATCACGACGATACCTTCAAAATCGGAAAAAGCTTCAATACAGGTGTTGAAAAAGTCCTCAACATGATCCAAAACCGTTCCCATCGAAATATACAGAACTTTTTTATCTTGTAGTGCATCCAAAGGAAAAGAATGTTCCCCTTTGCGCTCAGGGAAGCTGGGACCAATAAAGAGATTCTCTTCACCAAAGCTGTCAGCGTCTGGTTGGAAATATCGGCTGGTGTATACAACGTTTAGAGCCCCTGTATTGTTCATAAATTGAACCATATCTTTGGGAGCAACACCGAATCTTTCTTTTATGAGATGTAGTGAGGTCGTGGCCTGTTCATCAAGTTGAAATGGCTCTTTTCTATTAGAGCGAAAGAGATTGGTAGCCATCCGATTCTGTGAAATCAGAAAAGATGGGGATGAAGCAATACCAGGGATTTTCAAATAGTCTCTAACTAACTCGCCAGCTCCGAATCTATCATAGAATACAAAGTCAAAATCAGTGCTTTCAGACAGTTGCTTAGTGATTGCTAATATGTCCATCGAAGTCTGAATATGAATATTCATAAATGCACTCAACCCAGCCGGAGTACCGGAATCAATAGAAGCAGTCCTGATCAGATCGGTATGCAGGTGAACCGTTGCTCCAACGGCTTCGAGTCTGTCCTTGTATTTCTCAGTTGTAATGTAATGTACTTGGTCCCCTCGTGCTGCAAAGGCTTGCGTCATCCCGATCGTAGGGTTCACATGTCCTTCTGCCGGAAAGTTAACCATTAATATGTTTAACATTCATCATTACTCCTTTTCTCTACAATTAAGATCGCAGTTTTCACTGAATCTCTCAATCCATAATAACAATAATATTTATTTTTTCAAATGATATCCTTTCAAAATTATGAAACACATGTTGGCATGAAATGTGTATAACAAATATTTAACTCGTGCATAGTAAAGGCGAACTCTACTTAGCAAGGGAGGTTTTTTCTAAGTGAATGTTCAAAGAGCGCAAGAAATAGCGTCCTCTTCCATAATGGCGAATGTGTTGTGTGATGGGTTACCCATTTATATTCAGCATGTGAACGAGCAGAGTGAGACGGCACGCATTTATGCGCTGAACCATCCAGAAGAGGAACGGGAAGTACCTTTGTACACGTTAACGGAACGAGATCAGGCACTGGAATAAGAAAGGAGCGATATGAAAAATGAAACCAAATCAACAGAAAGTAGTCGAGGCAGACCGTTTGAATTTTCGTGACCAGACGGATGATGTGGTTAGAGAAGTGCCGGCCACGACGGATGCCAGCGAAGCAGTTGCAGCAATAACCTCACATATCAATAAATACGATGTACCGGATGAGTTGGAGGAGAAATAGAGAATGACCGAGCGCGCACAGGATAACCTGTTGCGTGCTTTTTATATGATGCATAAAGGATAACCAAAGATTTAGCAGCTCTGCAAGGGGCTGCTTCTTTTTATTGTTTCGAAAGCATCATAATATTTAAAAAAAGTATTGCATATAGGTTTACTAGGTATTATGATAACAACAGATTTATATTTTTTTGTTTTTCACAATGGTATAAGGTTTAGACCTTAAAGATTTATGATCGGAGTGTTCATATGTTAATCCAAACTTCTCTGCGCTTTGAAAAAGTATCAGCTAAAAAAGTGAGTGTTTTTATTAGAGAGCAGTTGGAGGAGGCTATTATTCTAAAAGAGTTGCTTAGCGAGGAGCAACTACCGACAGAGCGGGAACTCGCAGAAATATTTAATGCCAGCAGAATTACAGTCCGTGAGGCGTTATCTCAATTGGAGTCCAAGGGACTCATTGAGAAGAGGGTAGGTGCCAAGGGAGGGACCTTTGTTCTTCCCGTGACAGCAAACTCTCATAAACGTACCCGAGCAGAAATCGCAAAAGATTGGGAGCATATGCTGAAGGTCTTTGAATATCGGATGATTGTGGAACCTGAGGGGGCTTTTTTAGCGGCTACGCGGATCACTACGGATGAACTGGACTTGCTTCAGCATTATCTGGATCAGAGTATTGAAGCGGACTGCACCCGAGAATGGTTTCGGGCCTTGGATGTCAAGTTTCATTTGGCCATTGCCAAGGCATCGGGCAACCCATTTTGTGAAGCCGCTGTGAGGCAGATTCGGACCAAAATTAACCCATCGCTAGATCTCATGCCCTATGACGATCAGATTCGGACGGTGAACTACGACGTCCATACGGAAATTCTGAGTGCACTTCGGGCACGGGATGCTGAGAAGTCGCGGGAAGTGATGAGGCACCATATCGGACATTCCGCAGATGCCATTTATGCAAGATTGGTTGCAAAAGGCTAGACGGTGTCCTACAGAAAAAAGAACACGATTTGAGCAGGGATGGTGAAAACATGAATATACATGAGCTTTTGGCTTTATCTAGACCGCTTCAGGAGCAATTGATCACTTGGCGTAGGGATTTTCATCTCCATCCTGAAACGGGTTATGAAGAGATTCGTACGTCGGGCATTGTAGCTGAGCACTTACGTAGCCTTGGATTGGAGGTAACAACCCAGGTAGGGAAAACCGGGGTTGTGGGTCTGTTACGAGGAAAAAGCCCGGGACCTACCATCGGTCTAAGGGCAGATATGGATGCATTACCGATTCAGGATCAAAAAACGGTTCCCTATCGTTCACAGATTCCGGGTAAGGCACATTTGTGCGGGCATGATGCCCATACAGCGATCCTGATGGGAACCGCGCAGTTACTTGCTAATTTGGAGAGACCGGAACGAGGCAATATTAAATTTGTCTTTCAACCGGCTGAAGAAGGTTTGGCCGGGGCCAAGGCTATGATCGATGACGGTGTGTTGGAAAATCCAAAAGTAGATGCTATGGCAGGACTACATATGTTCCCGGGTTTGAAGACAGGAACACTTGGGGTCAGCAAAGGGGTGGCTTTTGCATCCGCAGATAGCTTAACGATTAAAATTATAGGCAAAGGTGGCCATGCTGCTCGTCCACATGAGGGGATAGACGCGATTGCCGTGTCCGCGCAGGTTATTTCTGCCCTGCAAAATATTCCAAGCCGTCTGGTTGATCCACTTGAAACCATTGTCATTACGATTGGTAAAATTAGTGGCGGTTATATGGGAGCTGCCATTGCACCTGAAGTAGAGATGATCGGCACCGTTCGAACTTTATCTGCGGAACTGCGCAGTCGAATGCCTGAGCTAATTGAACAGGTGGTTCGTGGGGTATGTGAGTCATTCGGGGCCGGGTATGAATTAAATTATCAGCTTGGTTACCCGGTTGTTCAGAACGACCCGGATATGGTTGATTTAATGACCGAAACCAGTGAGCAACTGTTTGGCTCCAAGGAGTGGAACTACATCAAACCGTCAACAGGCGGGGAGGATTTCGCTTTTTATTGTGAGCAGGTACCCGGTGTTTTCTTCCGGTTGGGCTCGGGGAGAGGAGATGAAGATACAAGCTATCCATTGCATCATCCCAAGTTTGATTTGGATGAATCAGTACTGCCTTATGGAGTAGCCATGATGTCGGCCATAGCGCTGAATTTTTTGAAGACAAAATAAAAATTGGGATTAAGACGCTCAGAAGCAGCTGTGTGGCAATATACAACCTCAATGGACTGGAGTGGACAAGATGAATAGACATAAGTGGTTTACAAGCGGGATTACGTTACTGATTGCTGCGATGATCCTGGCAGGCTGCGGTGCCCCATCCACAGGCGGTAGTAAAGACACCGCAACATCGACATCGACCGGCAGTAAAGTACTGACGATAGCGAATGCTACGGATATTGAGAGCTTTGATCCTCATAACAATAACAATACGGCGAGTGAAGCCGTTCTGGTTAACGTATTTGACTACTTGTTGAAAAATGATAGTCAGCAGAAGAAAGTACCTGGACTCGCAACTTCTTGGGAAAAGGTAAATGATACGACTTGGCGTTTTCACTTGCGCGAAGGGGTTACCTTCCATAACGGTGATCCATTCACGGCGGAAGATGTGAAGTATACGATAGAAAGAGTTGCAAAGGATAACACACTCAAACAAAATTCCTACTTTAAAAATATTAAACAAGTGAAAGTGGTAGATGAACATACAGCAGACATCGTAACAGACGGACCAGACCCGTTGCTGTTGAATCGTTTATCCAAAATGGGAGCTGGCATCTTACCTTCCAAGTATATTGAGAAAAATGGGATAGAGGCATTCCTTAAAAATCCAATAGGTACAGGCCCTTATAAATTTAGTCAATGGATTAAGGATGATCGTGTAGTACTGGTTAAAAACGATAAGTATTATGAAGGTCAGCCGAAATGGGATCAAGTTGTTTTTCGTTCCATTCCAGAAGCCTCTACGCGTGTATCTGAACTGCTCGCAGGCTCGATTGACATTGCATCTGGTATCCCTTCCACGGATATAGAACGTATTCAAGGCGAAGAGGGTAAAAAAATCGTTAAGGCTCCGATCCAGCGTGTGCTGCAATTGATTTTACGTCAAAGCCAAGGCAGTGTTACGGCTGACTCCAAAGTGAGAGAAGCGATAGATCTTGCGATTGATAAAAAGGGAATCGTAGACAGCATCGCAGGCGGTGCTGGGATTGTAACCCGTACTTCCGTTACACCAGGCAACTTTGGTGCTGATCCTTCTCTGTATGAGAAAACATTATATGATCCGACTAAAGCCAAAGAACTGCTCAAGCAAGCGGGTTACACTGGTGAAGGCCCAACATTAACCCTTTCAGTATCCTCAATATACAAAGAGTATGCCGAGGTCGTAGCCGCCATGTTAGATAAAGAAGGCTTCAAAATTAAATTGGACGTACTGGAGCCAAGTGCTTTCAGTGAGCGTTACAGTTCCAAATCCTTTAAAGAAATGTTTATGATCGGCATTGGTAATTCCCTGTTTGATGCTTCCAACAACTATAATCGCTATTTGCTAGAAGAGGCTAAAGGCGAAACGGATTACAACAATCCGAAGGTAGAGAAGCTGTTGCAGCATGCACTGACGAATCTGGATACGGCCTCGCGTGAAAAAGAGTATCAGCAAGTGCAGCAGATTTTGGCGGAAGATCGTCCAGCCGTCTATCTTTTCCAAATGGAAGGGATATATGGCACCGGTAACGGCGTGAATTTCCAACCGAGAAGCGATGAGATGTTCTACGCAGAGGATATTACACCTGCAAAATAAAGAAGAGAAGTGAACGGGCGGGGACCTCAATGAAGGTTCCTGCCCGTCCTTTTAAAAAAAGCCTGCTTGTTACGGAGGTGACAGATTGAAAACGTATATCGCCAAATCACTGCTGCAGGTTATTCCTGTACTGCTGATTGTCTCCCTTATTGTATTCATCCTGGTGAGGGTAACCGGAGACCCTGTAGCTCTTATGCTGCCGGAGACCGCTACAGCTGAGGATCGTGCGATATTGACACAAGCGCTCGGGCTAGATCAGCCCTTATATACGCAATACATTAAATTTATTGGCAGTGCCTTACAAGGAGATTTTGGCACCTCGTTTCGCTATGGTGAATCGGCTTTGCCATTAGTGTTGGAACGGCTGCCTGCTAGTTTTGAATTGGCAGTAGCTGCCATGATTTTTGCGGTCATCATTGCAGTGCCGTTGGGCGTCATCTCAGCAGTCAAACGTAATACCTTTACCGATTTAATCATTTCCAGTTTATCTGTAGTCGGAAAGGCCATGCCTAACTTTTGGATGGGGATTATGCTCATTTTATTATTCTCCGTCATGTTGGGAGTGCTTCCGGTGTCCGGCCGGGGCGGAATGGAGCATTTAATACTTCCGGCCTTTACACTGGGTGTCGGCCTTTCTGCACAGATGACCCGACTCATTCGCTCTAGTATGCTGGACATTTTGAATCAGGACTATATTCGAACAGCCCGAAGTAAAGGGATTCTCGAAATCGTGGTTATCGGAAAGCATGCTTTTCGCAATGGATTGATTCCGGTCGTCACGATTATGAGCTTGCAATTTACGAGCTTGATCGGCGGCACTCTGATTACAGAGACGGTATTTGCATGGCCGGGTTTGGGGCAGTTACTTGTCGTCGCTGTGAATACGCACGACATGGCTATCGTTCAGGCCGCTGTATTTGTGATTGCCTTTATTGTGGTCATCAGCAATATTTTAACCGATGTCGTTTACCGACTGCTTGATCCAAGAATTAAATACAACTAGAGAGGAGAGGAGGAAGTGTGGCAGGCATTCATGATGTACAAGCCCTTGGCCCAGACCTAGACCTGAATGGCCAAAAGAAAACACAACCGTCCGGTATCGGGCGCATATGGAAGCAGCTGTTACGAAGTAAAACTGGGACGGTCGGTGCAGTAATCATACTGCTCGTTAGCCTAACAGCTCTATTTGCACCTCTGCTGGCCACTCACAATCCTGCGGATATTGACCCGCTGAATCGTCTGAAGCCGCCCATGTGGCTGGCAGGTGGATTGCCGGAGCATTGGCTGGGTACAGATAATCTGGGACGGGATATGTGGAGCCGTATCGTATACGGGGCGAGAGTTTCGCTTATCGTCGGTGTCGGTGCAGTTCTGGTCTCAGGCACGATTGGCGCAATTCTCGGACTCCTCGCCGGGTTTTATGGTAGATGGGTGGATGCCACCATAATGAGAGTTGCCGACGCCTTTTTGGCCATTCCGGCCATTCTGCTGATGCTGGTTGTCCTGGCCGTGGTGGGGCCTGGCATGACTACGCTTATTTTTGTTATTGGCGTTACGAATTGGGTTTCTTATACAAGGGTTGTTCGGGGCGAGGTATTGAGTATCAAGGAACGAGACTTTGTCAAAGCAGCCAAGGCGATCGGCTCTAAAAATAGCAGGATTCTGTTGAAGCACATTTTACCCAATGTCTTGTCTTCGTTTATTGTGATTTCCGGCATGAACGTGGCAACAACGATTATTATGGAAGCTTCTCTTAGTTTTCTCGGATTAGGGATCACACCACCGGCAGTGTCCTGGGGTGGAATGCTGAGCGATGGGAGACAGTATGTAGCCACGAGCTGGTGGGTGGCAACCTTTCCCGGTCTGGCGATTACCATTACGGTCCTGGGGGTCATTTTCCTTGGTGACTGGCTTCGCGACGTGTTAGATCCCCACATGAAGGCGAAAGAATAACAGCAGAAAGCGGGGGATCGGAAAAGATGACCACGAAATTGCTTGAAGTGAAGCATTTGAAAACCTACTTTAAAACGGAGGATGGCATCGTTCCTTCGGTCAATGGTGTCAGCTTCACTGTAAACCCAGGCGAAACATTAGCTATTGTTGGAGAGTCCGGTTCCGGTAAAAGTGTAACCTCCTTGTCTATTATGGGTTTAGTGGCTGCACCGGGTAAAGTCGTGGGCGGGGAGATTCTGCTTGAAGGCCGAGACTTACTCAAACTGTCCAGGGGGGAAATGCGCAAATATCGGGGAAACAAGGTATCCATGATTTTTCAGGAGCCGATGAGTTCACTGAATCCGGTATTTACAATTGGTAACCAAATCAGTGAGGTCATCCGGCAGCACCAGAAACTGAGCAAATCGGAAGCACGGCAGAAAAGTATAGAGATGCTGGAAAGGGTAGGGATATCTGGTGCGTCGAAAGTGGTGAGTTATTTTCCGCATCAGTTATCTGGAGGAATGCGTCAGCGGGTCATGATCGCAATGGCCTTGGCCTGCCAGCCGAAACTGCTCATCGCCGATGAGCCGACGACGGCACTGGACGTTACGATTCAGGCTCAAATTTTGAATTTAATCCACAAGCTAAGCAAGGAAGAGAACACAGGCATCATTCTCATTACCCACGATTTAGGTGTCGTCGCGGAAATGGCCGATCGGGTGGTCGTGATGTATGCCGGGGAAGTAGTTGAGGAAGCAAACGTATTTGACTTGTTCGAAAAGCCGGGTCATCCCTATACGATCGGGTTACTAGGATCACTCCCTAAGCTTACGGAACAGAGAGAATGGCTGGATTCCATTCCCGGTACCGTTCCTAATATGATGCAGATGCCGAGCGGCTGTCCATTTCATCCCCGTTGTCCTTATGCCCAGGAACAGTGTACAAAGGTTCATCCTGAAATACAGGCCAAGGATCAAGGACACTATGTCAGATGTTTGCGGATGGAGGAGGTGTCAGTATGAGTGAGACAGCACAGGAAATACCGCTTCTCGAAGTGAATGGTCTCAAAAAGTACTATCCAATGAAAAAGGGCTGGTTTTCCAAAAAAAGCGGTGATGTACGGGCGGTTGATGGTTTGAGCTTTAAGGTGATGCCTGGCGAAACCTTAGGTATTGTAGGTGAATCGGGTTGCGGCAAATCAACAACGGGACAAATGATTACACAACTGCTGGAACCCACGGCAGGCGAAATTCGTTTTCAAGGGCAAAGCCTGTCTGATTTAACGGACGAAGAAGTCCGCAAGGTCAGACGGGATTTACAATTTGTATTTCAAGATCCGTACTCTTCCTTGAATCCAAGAATGAAGGTCTTTGATATCGTTGCCGAACCGCTTCGGGTACATGGGATTGCTAAAGGGAAAGAGCTTAAAGCTGAAGTTTTTCGACTGTTGCAGACGGTAGGATTAGGTGCTCATTTGGCAGATCGGCATCCCCATGAATTCAGTGGTGGACAGCGACAGCGGATCGGCATAGCGAGAGCACTTGCCATGAAGCCGAAGCTCATTGTTTGCGATGAACCTGTATCCGCGCTGGATGTGTCGATTCAGGCTCAGATTTTGAATTTGTTAAAAGAGCTTCAGCAGCAGTTCCAGCTCACCTACATTTTTATCGCTCACGGTCTGCCCTCCGTCAAGCATATTAGCGACCGTATCGCGGTGATGTACTTGGGCAAAATCGTGGAGCTTGCAGATCGTGATGAGTTGTTTGCAAGGCCGCAGCATCCATATACAAAAGCATTGCTTGAGGCAGTACCCGTCCCAGACCCGAGGCTGCGCAAAGAGCGAATAACCTTGACAGGTGAAATCCCCAATCCTGCCAATCCGCCCTCGGGCTGCACTTTTCACACGCGTTGCCCGTACGCACAAGAGATATGCCGCCAACAAAGCCCGCTGCTCGAAGAGCATACGCCGGGGCATATTGCGGCCTGTCATTTTCCTCTGCATAAGCAGATGGCTCACGAATAGATCACCTTTGACAGTATGTTAGGCAGTATGATTTAACGGAAAAAGGAGGGCTACTCGTGAATAAACGCTCGACTGTAAAACGCTCGATTGTACCGGAGGATTTATACGGATATCAGTGGGTCAGTGATCCGGTAATAAGCCCCGATGGAACGATTGCCTACGTCCACAAAAGCATAGATCGTTCAAAGAATGATTACCATACGCACATCCGTGTCGTATCGCTTCTTGGGAACGACGATAAGCTGTTGACCGATGGCAATAAGGATTCAGCTCCTGCTTGGTCACCCGATGGATCGCAGCTTGCTTTTTTACGACTGGCGGATGGAAGCAAGCAGCTATGGACGGTTCCGGCTGAAGGTGGAGAGGGACAGCGACAGACGGAGGTGAAGCGGGGAGTGGGTGCATTCGTCTGGTCACCGGACGGGAAGTATATTGTATTCACAAGTATGCTTAGTATAAACGCCGAACGGGAAGTCATGGCGCTTGAGGAATATAGCAAACAATCGGGTGAGCGGGGGCGTATCGTGGATCGTACGACTCCCAAAGCTGAGGGATCGGGCTGGTGGAACGATCTATTTAGTCATTTATTTGTACTGGAGCTTGAAAACGGCCGGGTAACTCCAGTCACCTCCGGGCCTTGGAATGCTTCTTACCCTGTATGGTCCATAGACAGCAAGCGAATTTCATTTTTGTCCAAACGTGTAGAAGATGACAAGCTGGACGCAGATCTGCTTTCGTTTTCGGATGTGTATACGATTGATTTCGACGGCAGTGATCTGGTGAAAGTTACGGATTCCAGCCTGGCGATTAGCCAATTTTCTTATGCCCCGGACGGTAAATCATTGACTCTGATCGCCAGCGATCGTATTTATGGAAGTGGTAGCCAGAATCGACTGTATACTGTGCCTGTTACGGGGGGAGCCCCGGAACTATTGTTTCCTGAATTGGATATGCAAATCGGCAACTTTGCCCTAAGTGATATGAAATCCTTTGGTCCGTCTCCATCTCCGGTATATGCTCCTGCGAGGTTGAAGCCAGAAATGTATGTGCTTGGGACGCTGAAGGGTGTTGTCCATGTATACCGAATGCCTATAGACGGAGGTGTTCAGGCGGTGACCGCTGGAAGCAACAGAGATATCTATCAGTACACGTTATCTGCTGATGGCTGCTATCTGGTCTTTGCTGCACTTGATGCGGATCGGCCTGGAGAGCTGTATCACATGAATCTGGAGACAGGGGAAGAGAAACGGCTTACGCACCATAACGACGATTACATGGCTTCCTTGCAAGTGAGTTCACCAGAGACATTTTGGTTTGAGGCTTCGGACGGATTCAAGGTACAAGGATGGATCTTCAAGCCAGCGGGACTAGGCTCCGGGGATCAGGTCCCTTTGATTTTACAAATTCACGGGGGCCCCCATGCGATGTATACCGGCGCGTACAGCCATGAGATGCAGACGCTCCTTGCACAGGGGTATGCCGTGCTGATGACCAATCCACGCGGCAGCTTCGGTTATGGTCAGGATTTCGCCCAAGCCTGTCGGGGGGACTTTGGAGGAGGAGATTATCAGGATGTACTGGACGCCTTGGACTTTGCGCTGAACCAGTTTGATGATATCAATGAAACCCGGCTCGGCGTGGCTGGCGGCAGCTATGGAGGCTTGATGACCAACTGGATCATTTCTCATACGAACCGATTCCGCGCCGCCGTTACGCAGCGTTGCATCTCCAACTGGCTATCCTTCTATGGGTTGAGCGATATCGGTATTTCCTACACGGAGGGAATTGTTGGAGCTAACCCGTGGGAAGATCCTGAGTTGCTCTGGTCCAAGTCCCCACTGGCACATGTAAATAACATCGAAACTCCGCTGCTGATTTTACACGGCGAGGAAGACCTGCGCTGCCCTGTTGGACAAGGGGATGAGTTATATACTGCCCTGAAGCGGCTGGGTAAAACAACACGCCTCATTCGCTATCCCGGGTCCGATCATTCTTTGCTGAAGAGCGGTAAACCGTCCCTTCGTGTAGATAACTTTGAGCAAGTGGTGTCCTGGTTTAATTCCTACTTGAGTAAAGGAGTTGACTCTGATGAGTAAAGTGCAATTGTCGATGCCAGTGGCCTTTCTGATCGAGAACTTACGTACAAGTGGTGAGCAGAAAGACGTCATCATTGAGTGTATTAAAAAACAGGACTTTTCTCCTTTACTCGGCAAAGTGAAAGAAAAAACAATGGATTTCAAAGAACGTTGTCAAACTGCAGAAGACATGGGGGATGAGTGGGAAGAAGCGATCCACAGCGGTTATGAATTTAAGTTTTTACACATCAATGGACTGAAAAGACTGCTTCATTTTCGCTTTAATCGAATCATAGATCGAGATTATGAGCAGGATGGAATCATGTTGAAGGGTCTGTACCTTGATCCTGTCGAAATGGATACCTTGCAAGGGCTGATTGGCAGACAGTGGCAGGTGATTGAGGAGGACAATGGAGAAGTAGGCAGCGTGCAGAGAATCGTAAGTATTAAGCTTTTATATCGAAATGATGACAGTTTTTAAAGGGAAGATCAGTTACCATAGCTACGCCTAACAGTCCTGATGAGCATTTTTGATCGGGACTGTTTTTTATTTTATGGGCTAATTGATAAATTGAATTGCATCATATTTCGTTGACACAGTCCACAAAAAAATATTAATATAATTGTTGCATAAGTCCACTAAATAGGGGGAGTTTATAATCAATATAGATGCTGAGTTCATAGCAGATATGAGACGTTTCAACCGATTTTATACTAATATACTTGGTTTATTAGATAAACATGTGCTGGATAGCGGCTATTCCTTTACCGAGGCACGCGTCATGATAGAGATCGGTATGATCGAGCCATGTATAGCCAATACGCTAGTTGATTCTCTTAAAATTGACCGCAGCTATATGAGTAGAATCATAGCTAAACTTTGCAAAGAGGGCTTCCTTGTTAAGGAAAATTCTACGGTGGATAATAGAACAAATCTGATTCGTTTGACACCTAAAGGAAAAGCGTTCTATCACCAACTGAATGAAAGGTCTGATGAACAAATTTTAAAATTGGTTCAGGATCTATCCGAAGAAGAGATTAGAGAGTTACATACTTCTATGATATTCATTCAGAACAAACTGGAGAAATTGGAGAGAGTACAACATGATTCGATTTGAGTGTGACTATACGGAAGGTGCCCATGAGCGTATTTTAAAGCGGTTATTGGAGACGAATGACGAACAGACTAGCGGCTATGGTGTGGATGAACATTGTGAAAAAGCCAGAGCCTATATTAAAAAAGCATGTGACTCCGCAAATGCAGATGTACACTTTTTAGTTGGAGGTACACAAACCAATACGACGGTTATCTCTTCTATTTTGCGTCCGCATCAAGGTGCTATTGCTGCAGTTTCTGGACATATTGCCGTGCATGAGACCGGAGCGATTGAAGCGACGGGCCATAAAGTACTTACTGTGCCAAGCGATGATGGGAAAATCCGGGCCGAACAGGTAAAGGAGCTGTATGACGCTCACTGGAATGATGCTGCTCCCGAGCATAGCGTCCAGCCCGGTATGGTCTATATTTCTTACCCTACCGAGAATGGGACGATCTACACTAAATCCGAGCTGGAAGCGTTAAGTCGAGTCTGTCGGGAATGTAGTTTACCGCTTTTTATAGATGGAGCCCGATTGGGTTATGGCTTGGTTGCAGAGGATAGCGATGTAGCCTTCGCAGATATAGCAAAACTATGCGATGTATTTTATATCGGCGGGACCAAAGTTGGAGCAATGATGGGAGAAGCAGTAGTCATTATAAATGATACATTGAAAAAAGATTTTCGATACATGATCAAGCAAAAAGGAGGGCTGCTGGCTAAGGGGCGAATGTTAGGCATTCAGTTTGAAACTTTGTTTGAAGACGGTTTATACTTTGAAATTTCCAAACACGCTATAGATATGGCAATGTTGCTTCAAAACGGATTATCTGAGCAAGGCTTTTCTTTTCAGTATCACTCTACAACCAATCAGCAGTTTCCGATTTTACCAGATCGTATATTAAAGGCATTGAGTGAAAAATATACTTACTCCTTTTGGGAAAAGGTTGATGATACACATAGTGCCGTTCGATTCTGTACCAGTTGGGCTACGAAGAAAGAAAATGTTGAAATGCTGATTCAGGATATTAAAGCATTGCGATAAGGGTAATGAAGAAAGCGATTTATACAATCTTAAAAATGTAGAACGACTATGTAAGAGGCCATACTTTGTTGCATGTATTGCAGCGAAGTATGGTTTTTTTGTTGTGTAATTTTACTTAATCCAAAGCGGTTTGACTTCAATTCCATGAAAGAGCAAGTGGATATAAGAATGGAAAAACAAGACAAAAGCAGATATATAAAATCGGTGTCTGATTCTTTACACTGAATATCTACCGAACCTGCTTGCGGTACTGAAGAGGGGAGAGCCCGGTTATTTTTTTAAAGATTTTATTAAAGTGGAGAATGTGACGGTTGCCAATACAGAAGGAACCGGGCAGGTGCAGGCTGTGGCGTTATATGCTGAAGGTGATCGTGGTAAGTATCACAATGTCAGGATTACCGGACTACAGGATACGTTATTGGTGAACCGTGGCAGACAATATTTTAATGACAGCTACATCAGTGGCAGTGTAGATTTTATATTTGGCAATTCACCTGTTGTGTTTGATAATTCGATCATACACAGCCTGCGTGCTGGATATGTGACAGCAGCTTCAACAGAAGAGAACAAGCCGGGCGGCTGGAACAATTGGGGCAAGGAATCCAATGAGCAGACCGCAAGATTTGGAGAGTTCGATAACTTTGGGCCAGGTGCAGGAAGTAGCGGGCGTGTACCTTGGGCCAAACAGCTTACTGCTGATGAAGCAAGCCAGTACACAGTTGAAGCTGTTCTGAGCGGGACAGATCATTGGAATCCACAGTTGAATAGATAAATCGGCTTCGTTCAAATGTGATGTTCAATGTATAAGCGGGGTATTCGCTTCAAGCGAATAGCCTCGCTTATTTGTGTGTTTTGCAATTATGTTGTTGATCGCTCTATTTCTCTCGATAGTTAAAATACTTGTTTTTATGGTAAATACTAGATATATTAAGTGAGAGATGTATTTTTATCTTTCTAGCCTTACATTTATTGCGAATTAAAATCTATTATTATGTTGGAGGTGTAAGGTATGGCACGTGTGTTAGTAGTGATCACGCCAGCTGAAGGTCATGTTAATCCGACATTAGGATTAGTTAAAAGGTTGGTAGACAGTGGTGAGGAAGTGGATTATGTGTGTACGGAGGAATATCGTACGAGAATTCAACAAACGGGAGCAAAACTGATAACCTACCCTTTTATTGATGATGCTTTTTCTAAAGACTCTGATTTAAAGCCAGCAGAATACAAACATCATTATCAATTTGTGTACATGATGGTTAGAGGTATGATTCTTCCGATTATTCCAGAGGTTTTGAGAGTTATAGAAAACAGGACTTATGATTATTTAATTTTTGACTCTTTGATGGGCTGGGGAGGCACGATTATTGCAGAGAAGCTGGGGATTCCTGCTATATGCTCTATCGCTTCTTTTGCTTTCGTAGAGCCTCTGGGGTCGGGGCAAGGCATGGATGAGAATGATCCGGAGGTGAAAAAGTTGTACACGGCTACGATGCAAATAACGCATCAATTAGCTAATGAGCTTCAGGTAGCCGCTCCGGCTATGGACAAGATCGCTCCTCATGTCGGAAGCTTAAAAATAGTTTACACAAGCCGCTACTTTCAACCGCAAGCCGAAAAACTGGATCACAGTTTTATTTTTACAGGTCCTTCTATTGTACCGCGTAAAGATGCTCCATCTTTCCCGTTCGAACAACTTCGTGTTCTGCATCCACAGGCGGTTTACATTTCAATGGGTACTATTTTGAATAAAGACTTGGAATTTTATAAGCTTTGTTTTGCAGCATTTCGCGATTTGCCTGTGCAGTTTGTGCTGTCTTCAGGCAATTATACAGATATGGAGCCATTGGCAAAATGTATCCCTGACAATTTTATTGTCAAGCCCTATATTCCGCAACTGGAAATGCTGCAGCATGTAGACGCTTTTATTACACATGCGGGGATGAATAGTACAAGTGAAGCCCTGTATTACAATGTGCCGCAGGTCATGATTCCTTTAACATCAGATCAGCCCATCGTCGCTAATCGGGTGCAGGAGCTGGGAGCGGGTGTTGTTGTGGATAAAAAAGAGCTTACACCCGCTACTTTGAGAGCTGCCTTATTAGAGGTTTTGAATCATTCAACCTATAAACAGCAGGCCCATGTGATTGGCGAATCATTACGTCAGGCTGGCGGGTACAGACATGCGGCAGATACCATTATGAGTCATTTCTCCACAATAGAAAAATAAGGTGCCAGACTATAGACTGTGATTCCTTTCTTGTAGAGCAGCCGATTTTTCAAACTCTAATTTTTTTGAAATCGCCAGAAGACCAAGGGAGCAGAGGATCAGGGCCAAACACACCCAATAGGTGTTTCGGTAACCCATCCATTGAGCGGTTAATCCGCCCATCAAGCTCCCCACCAGTCTTCCGATGGTTGTCGCATTGGAATACAGCGTCGATGCGTATCCAGGAAGAGAGGGCAACAAATCCTGCATGTAGCTGATGCCAATGGCCGAAATCACTGCAACAAAGAAGGCTAGAAGAAGCTGTCCCACTAATAACTGCCACATCTCCGTAGACATAAGGACGAGGAGATAATAGACGACCCCTGTTATAGCTCCCCAAAATACAAGCAGACGGTTGGAGTATTTAGCAGCAAGTATGCCCAACATGATCATCAAAGGTATTTCTAAAACCGCGCAAATACTGGATACTAGAGCAACGTCACTCATGTCTCCTTTTAAATTATGAATGATAAACAAGGAAATATTTAAACTGTTCATCCAGTGAGACACATAGAGCAGAGTGAGAACTGAGAATGGTATCAGAATTTCAATGTTTTTATGCAATGTTATGTGATGGAGTAAAGGTTGATTCTTACTTTTGAGCTGAGATGGGGATTGCTTAATAAAACAGAATAGAAGAATAGCTATAAGTATAAAAATAGAAGTCGTCCCTATAAAGATACCTTTAAAACCGGTATGTGCAATCAGGAAAGACCCAAAGAGCGGCCCCGTGATAAAACCAAGGGAAAACATAGAACGAAGTGTTGAATTGGCAAAGGAATGATCTGCTGCTTCACTGCGATCAACCGCTTCACGTGCACTAGCAAATAACTGCGGCATTCCAGGTGCTCCCATTCCTGTGAAGACAGTCATATATACAAAAAGTACATAAAAATTTTGTATGACAAGATATCCTGCAAATGCTATCGCATTAAATAACGTACAAATCACTAAAATTTGTTTGCGATCCAATCCAGTATCAGAACGTTTGGCAATCAGAGAGCTTAACCATATACCACAAATCAAAGTCACAGCTGTAAAAACACCAAAGGTTCCAACAGATACGCCAAGTGTAGTTGTAAAATATACAGCCAAAAAAGGTGCGCTGATCGATATGGCCATACCTTGCAATAGCATACAGATCATGAATAGCGGGTAGTTAGGGATAACAAAAAGATTTTGAATACGCTTTAGCATTTCATTTTACACCCCTTCAGATTTAGAAGCAGAAACATATCCATCCTATCTAAACTATATATGATTTTAGTATAATATGTATATTTACATTGTATAAACATTATTTTTAGATTCGGATGCATAGGTGTACGTGGAATTATCCTGTAGGGTTTGCCTTAAAGGCTGAAGTGTTCTACGAACTGCTTGATCAGTTCGTTCAAAGGTCCGGCGGCCTTCGTAGGAAGTCGGTGATCGACTTTTTTTATGAAAACAAGTTCACTATTCCGCAATTGTTGATGTAACAATTTGGCATAAGGATGAAAGAGCTTATCATCTTCCCCATAAACAAGCAGGACAGGAAGATGAATTTCCCCGAGCCGAGAGGTGCAGTTGTACTTCAAGCTATACCGGTAATATTGTTCGACATTTCTGGGATTTCCCTGTTTCGCATCGTTGAATAGCTCACGGAATAAAGAAAATTGTTTAGTTTGCGACCAAGCATTAGAAATCGCAATCGTACCGACTGCTCCGATTTTGGAGAGAGCAATGCCCACAGAAATTTTGTTTCTTAGTCGCCATTCGTTTACTTCCGACATTCCACTGATAACGATGCCTCCCCATGCCCGATCCGGATAAGTTAGGAGAAATTCAAGCACTATCGAGCCTCCGGTAGAATATCCACACAAAAAAACTTTATCAATGCTCATCCGGTCCATCAACTGTTTAATATCCTGAGCGATTAGAGGGTAAGTAACCGTCTGTTCGGAAGGCTGACTCTTACCGTGTCCTCTGATGTCAAAAGCAATCGTTCGAAAATGAGGCGATAGCCCTTGGATTTGGTATGTGAAATTTAAGCTTGTGAGTACCGGAGGGTGAATGAAGAGGATGGCGATTCCTTTTCCGGAATCAATATAGTGCATCGAGTATCCATTTGTGTTTGTAGTAGTCATCGTTTAATTCCCCTTCCATTGATGATTTTGGTTTTACTGAAAAAAATAACTCGTGATATAAAAAACATTTTCGGAATCGTTTTATGACCCTACAATCATAATTCTGATCTCTAAACAATCGAATATATTCTTTTTCATTACGAATATACTCCCCGTTGTCGTACCATTTCATAAACAAGTTACATAGCGGTTTTTTCTTGGATAAACAGGGCTCCATAACGACAATGGTTCCGTTAGGCTTTAGAATTCTTTGAAATTCCTTCATGTAACTTGATATTTCATCCGAAGAAATGTGGTGTAACACAGCGATAATAAGTATGTAGTCGAACGACTCATTATCAAATGAGAACTTCTTACTATTTAATACTTGAAATGCATGGTGGCTATATAATCGCTTTGCATAATCAATTCGTTGGGCGTCAGGATCAATCCCAACATAATACAACGGGTGAAACATGGAGCAATTTGCCCCAGTACCGCAGCCAAAATCCAGTACAGTTTGGCCATCAAAAGAAAAATGGGAATGTACATGATCATGGATATATTTTTTAGTAAACCATTTCGGACGGACAAACCAATGATAAAGTCTTGGTGAGAACGGAATGTTAATGGGAATTCACCATCTTTCTAATTATTCGAGTCATTAGAGATAATTTGGCCTATTATTCAAAAAAAATCATGGAATAATTTTTTTTAGTGTAAGCAAAAATAAAAACATCAAGGGAATTGTGTTTTTCAAAGAAGGGGATACACAAATGGGGATAAAGTATAAAATCACGATTGTGCTAGTGCTAAGTTTAAGTTTACTAATCGTCGGTTGCAGGGCGGACTCCAGTCAACAGCTAAATCAACAAAGCATCAAGTCCCATATCCCAGTGAATAATAAGGCCAAACCTGTCATATTCATCATGATTGATTCTTTAATGAAAAAGCCATTGCAAGATGCGATTCAACAAGGCCATGCACCCGCAATGCAATATCTCCTTAAAAAAGGGCAATACTTCCCGCAGGTTGTGAGTTCATTTCCCACGATGTCCGTGACGATCGACAGCACATTATTAACGGGGACGTATGCAGACCGGCATCATGTGCCCGGACTTGTGTGGTACAGCGACTCAAGGAAACGCATGATTTTCTACGGAAATGGTGTCAAAGAAGCCTTTAAGATAGATCAAATGCAAGTATTTATGGATGCTATTTATCAGTTAAATCAAGTTCATTTGAACAAAAAAACGAAAACAATTCACGAAGAGCTGGCCGATAAAGGAAAAGAATCGGCATCAATCAACGCTATTGTTTTTAGAGGAAGAACGGAACATGACTTAAAAGTACCTCGCTTCATAGCGAACAGCAACCGTGTGCCAGAACAATTGAGAATAACAGGACCTAAATGGTTTTCCTATGCAACTTTTGCACAACTGGATCCAAAGAATAGCTGGAATACTCCTCCGTGGAAAAAATTCGGGATGAATGACGAGTTTTCCGCGAAAGATACTGCTTTTCTAATCAATCAAAAAAAACTTCCAAGCGTAACCATCGCATACTTTCCAGAAAATGATAGTTCGGTGCATAAAAAAGGCCCGACTCAGCTGGAGGGAATTGAAAAAGCGGATCAAGCGCTGCAAACCGTGCTTAACGCATACGGTTCGTGGGAACAGGCTGTAAAAAATGCTATATGGATTGTCATGGGGGACAGTGCGCAAAGCGCTGTTTATGATGATCGACAGGTAGCGACTGTTGAGATAGAGCCGCTGTTAAACCATTACCGCATAGCAAAATTAAATCAATCAGTAAAAAAAGAAGATCAAATTGTCATTTCCACGAATGAACGAATGGCTTATGTTTATGCGATTAATGATAACGTCGAGTTATCCGATGTAGTGAAGCGCTTACAAAAAGAGGAAAAGCTCGATATCATCGCAATGAAAGACGATAAAAATAATATTCGTGTTACAGGAGGGAAAAATAGTTCCATGTTTTATTATCGTCCCGGTGGAAAATTCACCGATGAATATGGACAATCATGGACATTATCGGGCGAAAAGGACCTTGTGGATATTACGATAAATAACAGCCGGATCAAGTACGGAAAATATCCTGACGTTTTGGCGAGGTTATACGGGGCCATGTATTCTCATGAAGGAAAATACGTTGTCGTCACGGTCCAACCCGGATATGAACTCGTTGGTGAAAGTTCTCCTACCCACATCGGAGGAGGGGCTCATGGTTCGCTACATGAAAAAGATTCCCTTGTCCCATTAATTATTTCCGGAACGAATACACGGCCCAGAACACTGCGAATCGTTGATATAAAAGACTGGATTATGCAATTGGTGAACGGATAAGTTTTACATTGGATAGTATATGACCAAACTTAATCGAGTTAATGTTTCACCTGAATTATGATAGGTATGGGGTCTGTCCGCTTTGAAACGGATGGAATCACCACTTCTTATTGTATATTCAAGGTTATTTACACGGACAGTTAATTCTCCATCAAAGACAGTTAAGAACTCCTCCGTTCCCTCTCCGTGCGAATTGGAACTTAGGAAGCCGTTTTGTTCTATCTCGATTGAATAAACTTCAAAGCGTCTATCATCTTCGAAGGGGAAGTGGGGATAGGCGCGATATTTTCCGTTGTCTTCTGTTAATATTTGAATTTCACTTCCTAAAATCACTTTTGTATCTGGCTGTGGATTATTTATTAATGAAGTAAAAGAAATCTTTAATCCATTGGCTATTTTCCAAATCGTTGTAATCGTAGGACTGGATTCGCCTCTTTCAATTTGACCGATCATCGTTTTACTTACTCCGGTGAGTTCTGCGACCCTTTCCAGACTTAATTTCTTATTCTCTCTAAAGGCTTTTAAGTTTTTGGCAATGATCAGATTGATCGTCTCCATAAATACCTCCTGTACTTGTGTACAATATAACGTCTGTATTGTACAATAAAACGTAAGACGTTATATTGTTCTTTTTGGACATTATAGCATACATCAAAGAGGGGGTTCCAAAGTGCCTTTATTATCGTTTTTGTTATATGTGTTTGTTACCAGCTTTACGCCAGGCCCCAATAACATTATGGCCATGCTATTTGCTAATAAATACGGACTTAAAAAGACAATTGGATTTTGTTCAGGAGTAGGTGCAGGTTTCTTTGTAATCATGTTATTGAGTAGTTATTTTAATTTGTTGCTTGAAAATTTCATTCCCAAAATTCAATTTGTGATGACGATCCTGGGTGCAGCCTATATGCTATATCTGGCTGTAAAAATAATTATGAGTAAAGATAATGGTAAAGATAATGATGGGGGCAAGAATAACAGTTTTCTAACAGGTATGCTTTTACAATTTATCAATCCGAAAGGAATTTTATATGGTATCACTGCTATATCAACCTTCATCCTTCCATATCACCATTCAAATTTCAGCTTGATGATGTATTCGTTATTTCTAGCTTTTGTTGGTTTTATGAGTACATTCTGTTGGAGTGTGTTTGGCTCCGTTTTTCAAAAGTTCTTATCTAAGTATAGAAGTCAGTTTAATATAATAATGGCTTTGTTATTAGTGTATAGTGCAGTTTCGATCCTTGTAGAATGAAGGCATGCAAGTAATACAAACAGCCCCATTGAAGGAACTCTTCATTGGGACTGTTTTGTATTTAGGCGGATAGCAGATGAAGCGATGGCGAAAAGGCCGTTCATTCTGCTTTACTTTTTTCCACACAAGGCTCTTCCACAGAATATTCCTCCAGCACCGTTGTTTTATCACCATAAACCCTGTCTAAGTGTTCTTCTCCCCATAAGCAAAAACGATCGAGCAGATCTTTAAAATCCCATCCGTATTCACTAAGCTCATACTCTACTTTGGGTGGGACCTGGTTATAGATAATGCGGTGGATGATCTCGTCCTTTTCCAGCTCTCTAAGCTGTTGGGTAAGCACTTTTTGGGTGATTTTTGGAATGAGCTGACGGAGTTCATATGTACGTTTTCTGCCGTTGGTTAAATGATACAGGATGGTGGCTTTCCATTTCCCGCCGATGACCTCCAAGGTCGCTTCAATCCCGTGCATATATGTTTTGGCGTTATCTTTCATTTGTTTTTCTCCCCTCGGATCTGTAGTGCAAAAAAAGCACTAAGGAACCTTAAAGTACCTACGGTACATTGAAGTGCGTACTTCACACTTTCATATATATCAACCATAATAGCATCTGTAGACAGGGTACACCAATCACGAGGAGAAAGAAGGTTACGGATAACATGAAAGTTCTATTGGTCGTTACGCATCCTAGAGAAGATTCACTTACCCTTGCAGCCATGAATCGTTTTGTAGAGGGATTGAAGGAGAATAAGCACGAGGTAGATATTTTGGACTTGTATCGGGATGGGTTTAATCCGGTATATAGCGCGGCAGATGAGCTGGATTGGAATACGCCTCATAAACAATATGCTCCTGAAACACGGAGAGAGATGGACAGAATTGCTGCTGCGGATGCTCTGGTCTTTGTGTTTCCTCTATGGTGGTACAGTGTTCCTTCCATGCTAAAAGGGTACCTGGATAAAGTGTGGAACATAGGTTTACTTGAGGAGTTCAAGACAAAACAGGTCTTGTGGCTGTGCTTGGCGGGAGGAACGAAAGAACATTTGATCAAGTATGAATACCACGATATAGTTACTAATTATTTGAACAAAGTGATTGCTGTTTACGCGAGAGTAAGAGAGTCCAGAGTTGAGTTCTTCTACGATACCTTGTCCGAATCGAAAGAATACATTGAAGGTCTGCTGGAGCACGCCTATCAATTAGGTCGAGCATATAAGTAAACTTGAAAGAGCTATCCCAAAGCACCTTCAAAACCACTTTTATAGTGATTTCAAAGGTGCTTTTTATTTAAGTATGAACTGGGGATAGCTACCCTTTTATTGGCTCGTGTATAGGCACTGTAGCTCCTCCTTGAACAGAGATCCCGCCGCCAGGCGTGCTAGTTGGACCAGCGGAATGAGCTGCCCCCATTCCAGGAGCATCGCCTGTAGCATTTTTGGCCAGCTTTTGCTTTTCCCACAGCGCTCTGGCTATAACCAGCATGGAGAGTACACCGACATATAGTAACAGTGATCCAAGTTCGGGAAGCATTTCTTGTAAAGGCGCACCACGCAGTCCCATCGAGCGCACGAATTTGTACAGCCATGCAAATGGAAAGAAATCACCGATTTGGATCGCTAAAGACGGAAATAACGATCTTGAAAGAACGGCTCCCGAGAGCACAAAAGCAGGCATGAGTACAATAACCATTCTGCCGATGGCTACTCCCGGATGTGCGGCTCCCCATGCTACCAGAATATTGAGACAAACTGTACCGAATACATACAGAACAACCGGAATGATAAAGAGAACCGGATTGGCCTCGAAACGACTGCCCCCAAACATTTTAAGTACTCCGAGAGAGAAGATTAAACCTGCCGTCGAAAACAGCGTGTAAGGAAGAATACGCAGCAATATATTGAACGGATTTTGAAGTTCTGCAGCCAGCCTTCGGGAAACCCTTAGTCTGGCAATCAGAGGCAAGCTGTTAATATTAAGCATCATAAAAGAAAACATACAGGTAAATGCAAGCACTGATGTATTCTGATAATCATTGGTTGGATTAAAGAGAGAACGTACTTCCAGAGCAATACCATTTAGGGCTCCCTGGGCCTGTTCTGCATTCATTCCGGTTTTCATAATAGCTGGAACGGACAGCCCCATATTCTCGGATACGCTAATTTCCTGCATGGCCGTGCGAATCAAAGTAATAGATTGCACATTGGTGTTATCCAGAATCAGCCCCACACGACTGGAAAGGGAACGATTGTGATTGGCCTCCAAACCCTTCGGCAGAGAAATAACAGCTAAAAATTTCTCGTGATAAAAATATTGTTCAGGGTTGTCACTGTATGAAACAACCTCAGCCACGTTCATATTAGGGGAGGCATCTATTTTCTGGATGAACTCACGGCTATAGGCTGTGTTATCTTGATCCACCACGACTACGTTAGCTTCGTTAATTTGGCTGCTTGGGAGTAGCAGTGAATATCCCAGCACTGCAATCAGCGGGAAAATGATAGCTATGATCGGATACTTGGAGTGGACCAGGTACGTCCATTCATCACGAAGAGATTTCATCAGTATTCACCTCAACTGTCATACCTGGTAGCAAAGAGGACTCTTTTGGTACATACACACGTACTTGGAATGTAGCCGTATCCGCCTCACCTTTTTCACGAGACATTTTTACATTAGCGAATTGTGGTGCAGATGTAACATAGCGTACAGTACCTTGCAGGTCCTTATTTAGAGCGGAGATGTGGGTTTTGATTTCTTTATTGGCTTTAAATTTCCCCACTTG
The DNA here is from genome assembly GCF_014858585.1 of Paenibacillus sp. 23TSA30-6. NCBI lineage: Bacteria > Bacillati > Bacillota > Bacilli > Caryophanales > Paenibacillaceae > Paenibacillus > Paenibacillus sp. 23TSA30-6. The sequence goes on from NZ_SLTL01000008.1 coordinate 44,945, forward strand.
GTCTTCGTTCACGTAGAGATCGTAGTATAACTCGTTGGTTTCTAAAGTAATAACAGGAGACCCTTGTCCCACATTTTCGCCCACTTTGGTACTGATAGCAGTGATCTTGCCATCCTGCGGTGCTTTCAACACCAGACGTTCTTTTTTGAGTAATAGCGTTTTAAGCTGGACTTCCTGTGTTTCCTTTTGTTGCTGTAGAAGATCAACGGCCAGCTTCTGATCTACTAGCTGTTGACGACTTTGCTGAATGGTTTCCAGTTGTGTTTTGGAACGATCCACGGACAATTGGGCACCACGAATTTCTTCCGCTGCTTGTTTTACAGCAACAGATGCTTGTGTCGTTTGCTCTTTGGCTTGCATTCGTTCTTCTGCGGTTGCGCCATTGAGTAGCTTTTGCAGCGACTCTTGTTGCTGACTCAACTGATTTTTAGCTAAAGTCAATGATGACTCGGCATCATCCAATGCAGCTTTGGATACACTTCCTGCATCATATAGTGCTTTGTTACGATTATAGTTAGTTTGGGCCGTCTGAACGCTTTTGGTTGCGGAGGCTACTGCAATTCGCTGTTGCTGAATATCCTCATGTCGAGCACCATCATTGACATGCTTTTCCGCTGCTGTGGCTTGACGCTCAGCCGCTTCCGCCCGTTGCAATGCCGCGTGACTCTTACTTTGAGTTACTTGAGATTGCGCAATATCAAGCTGTGCCTGCTTTTCTTGAGTTACAGCTCGTGCATAACCTAAGTCAATTGATTTTTGCTGTTGGCTGATCTGTGTATTGAACTGGGCAATTTGCGTTCGCAGTTGTTCAATTTGCAAATCAACATCTTTGGAGTCCAGCGTCATAAGAGTAGTACCTTTTTTTACGGGAGTTTCCTCTTTTACTGGAATACTGAGGATTTTTCCGCCCACTTGTTCAAAGGATACATGAATGCTGTCCGAATTCAGTGTTGTACCTTTAACAGATCGTGAAGCATTGACTTGGTCTTGTCCGTTGGTTTGAAGTAGAAAACCTCCGCCAATAAGACAGGCAATAGAAATTAGAGGAATAATGAGACTGGTGACTTGTGTGCGATTCATTGAGTAAATACGCTCCTTTAAGTAATCAATTAGCTTAGGCATGAAGATAGAATAAATAATAGGGTATGTAGATATTATTTATTTTAAAATTAAAAAGTAACCCGGCTAACTAAAATTTAAATTTTAGAGTTATTATGGTTTCGCTTTTTTATATATTTCTTGTGCTTGGGGAATGCCGAGTTCTATTTTTTGCAGTAACGTCAGCAATAACTCTTTTTCATCGGTGGATAGGTGGCTCATCAGCTTGGAGGTGCTTGTAAAATGTACAGGCAGTAGCCGCTCCATCAATTCTGTCCCTTGGTCAGTCAGTTTAACGATGCTCATACGACGGTCAGAAGGGTGACTTTGTCTAATGACAAAACCATCGCGCTCTAGGCGGTCAATGAGTCCGGTAACAGTAGGTTTGCTTATTCCCACTTTTTCCGCAAGCTCTGTAGCCATCAGTCCTATGTTCATGTTTCGGTACAAGAGAATTAATATCGAAAATTTTCCATGAGATATACCGAATTGTTCAAAGCCCTCAAAGCTAACTTTAAAAGTACTGGAGGATACGCGCATAAAGAATAGCATGGCTTCTGTGGCTTTGATATCAATCTCGGGAATACGCATAGAAAATTCTTGAAGTGTTTCACGAGTGGGCAAATCCCGTAAATCAAAATCCATAGGGTTCTCCTTTCGACTGGAAGTTATTACAATTCGAAATTTTGTTAGCTGGCTAATCATAATACAATAATATTTTAATTACAAGCTAAATTTTGATGAGATTCTTTGTTTACGGAGTTTATAAAATTTTATCGGAAAGCGGAAGTTTAGATTTGTTCCCTATTTTTATGCCCGCCACCATCATCGTACATATGATCATAGCCAGTATGAACAAGGTTGGCACAAACGTTTGAAACAGGTCGAAGCTCAGACCGATCAAGGCAGGTCCCAGAGAACCTAGCAAATATCCTCCAAATTGCATCATGGCAGACCATGAGGTGGCTTCTTCTGTATGCGCTGCTTCTTCGATTGGAATAAGTAGCGCTAAAGGAAACAGTCCACCAGCTCCAATGCCCAGGAAAATAGCAGCTACCCAGGGAGAAGAGTGTATCATCAGCAGGACAATGCCGATCAATTCAGATATGCCACATAGAAGCAGCCATGTTGTTCTGTTTCCAGATTTACCAGCAAGAAGAGGGATGGAAAAGCTTACCGGGATTTGAATCAAGGTAAATAGGGTAAGCACCATACCGGCTTGAGCATGGTCTAAACCTGCAGCTTGCGCGATGGGGGCCAACCAAGCAGTCACAGCGTAAAAAATAGCCGCCATACAGCCAAAAAATAAAGTAAATAAATATACCCGTTTATTCCTGATCAAGAAAGACGAACTCCGCAGGTTTTTTGCAGGAGCTTCTCTTTTTTGGAGCAGGGGGAGAAGGAGTAACACAGCGGGAACCGCTAAAATGCTCCAGAAGCTTAGAGCGTGCTGCCAAGAGTCCATTTGTCGGAAAAGTGGCACAGAAAAGCTGGATGCAACGGCTGCTCCGATTACCATGGAAACGGAATAAAGCCCGGTTAACCCTGGTTTCTCGGGAAAATATTTTTTGATAAACCCCGCAACCAAGGGGCCTGCGATTCCGATACCTATTCCAGAGAATACAGCGGTAGCGAGCAGGAAGGAAGTATGATGAACGAACATGCGCAGGAACGTGGCTATGAGGATCAACAGCATGGCTGCAAGCAAAGATCTTTCAACACCTAAGCGACGCTGGAGCCAGATAGATGAGAGAGAGAAGAGGCCCATACAGAAAATAGGCAGCGCCGTAATTAAACTGGCAGTCACCCCGCTTAATCCCAAATGAGCTTGAATGATATCCAGTAAAGGCCCGACGGAAGTAATGGAGGGTCTTAAATTTAAGGAGATAAAAAATATAATCAGGATGAGATACACCAAACGCATACAAAACACCTCTTTTCTTTAACATTGAACTCATTGTAGATTTCGTTCTATAATAGATCAATACTATTTATTCTATATAAACAATAGTTATAAGCTATGATTTGGAGGCGAGATTCCATGGAAATTCGGCAATTGCAATATTTTCTCCGATTGTGCAAAGAGCTGCATTTTTCCGAGGCTGCCTACAAGCTGGGGATTTCGCAACCTACGCTGAGTCAGCAAATACGGGTATTAGAGGATGAGGTGGGAGTCCCTTTGTTTGACCGTATCGGCAAGAAAACCGTAAAGACGGAAGCAGGCGAGCTTCTGGAGCACTACGCTTCACAAGTCATTCAGCAATTGGAAAATGCAAAAAACGCCATATCTGATCTGACCCATCTCCATACCGGTCATTTGCGTGTTGCGGTTCTGCCCTCTGACCTGGATTATCGGCTGACTCCTGTACTGATCAGCTTTCACAAGGAGTTTCCTCATACGAAGGTTCAGGTCATTCCCTCGATTGATATTTACAATGAAGTGCTTGATAATAAAGTGGATATTGGAGTAGGCTTGGGGATTCATTCGGATCATCGTTTGCACCGGATTCCTTTTTATACAGAAACGCACAGCTTGTATGTGAATACAGAACATGATTTAGCAGACAGAGATATGGTGGTACCGGAAGATTTGGCCAAAGTGCCTTTAGTGATGTTTCCCAAAGGATTTGTCGGGCGTGACCTGGTGGATCGTTGGTGTGAAGATCAAGGCATTTTGATCCATCCTTTGATGGAAACAGGATCAGCCACGTCCCTGTTTCAACTGGTGAAAGAAGGCATAGGAGCTACGATTCAGCCGAGCCAACTGATTGAAAGCTTCGGGTCCTTGGGGGTTCGTGCTATTCCGATCGAGCATGCACCTACCCGACATTTAGAAATGTTTTATCGTGTAGATAAATATGTAAGTCCAGCCGCAAAGGCCTTCATTCAAAAAATGGAGATGTTTTTTAAAAATTGAAATCCAAAGTGAGGAACCTTGAATGACGACAAAACTATATTACTCTTCTCCGACCCTTACGGAGTGGGAGACTCATATTACACGCAGCATGGAAAGAGACGGCGGATATTTTGTTATGCTGGAGGAAACGGCTTTTTATCCGCATGGAGGGGGTCAGCCATGTGATACGGGAACGATTCAGGGCGTTCCGGTGGTGGATGTTTTTCTGGAAGAGGGCGATATTTGGCATCAGGTCGAATGTTTGCCGGAGGGTGAGAAGGTAGCTTGTACGTTGGATTGGGAGCGCAGATTTGATCATATGCAGCAGCATAGTGGACAGCATTTGTTGTCGGCGATTTGTCGGGAGCTGCTGGGAGCGCAGACGGAAAGCTTTCATCTGGGACAAGAGTACGCCACAATTGATGTAAACTGTTCTGAACTGACACCTGCGCAGTTATCTGCCATCGAGCAGGAAGTGAATCGGCAAATCTATAGTAACCGTAGCATCCAAAGTTATATAGTGACGAACGAGCAATTGAAGGACATTCCACTTGTAAAAATGCCTAAAGTAACGGAGAATATCCGAATTGTCGAGATTGAAGGTATTGAATACAATGCTTGCGGCGGTACACATGTCGGCCGAACCGGGGAAATTGGAATGATCAAATGTCTGAAATGGGAGAAGCAAAAGGGGCTGGTGAGAATCCATTTTAAATGTGGCCTTCGCGCGCTTCAGGATTTTAACGAAAGTCTTCGGATTTTGGACGTGCTATCTGCGAGGTTTAACACCGGGCGCAAGGATATTTTGACCCGCTTTGAAAAGTGGGAGCAGGAGCACAAGCAGTTCAAGGCGCAAGTGGACATCCTGCAAGAGGAAAATGCTTCGTATCAGGCAGCAGAGCTGCTTTCTGCTGTTCAGGGGCAGGTTCTGGCTCATATTTTTGAACAAAAAACCTTTCTGGAAGTACAGCAAATGGCTGCCAAGCTGACATCTGAACATGATTTACTTGTACTATTAGCCACAACAGCAGAAAACAAAATCATTCTGACGCATAACGGCACACAGCATGTTGCCTGCGGAGCATACTTTAAAGAGCATCTGGGCGCGTTTCAGGGTAAGGGTGGCGGCAGCAACCAATCGGCTCAGGCAGCATTCTCGTCCCGTGAAGACCTTTTGAACTTTTTTGAAACCGCCCAGCGACAGTTTATTCAGGGCTAATGCAGGATTAGTGGCTCAGGGGTAGCTTCCACTTATGTTCTTTTTCCGTAAATAAAATAAAAGAAAAAATGAGTGCCACGACAGCGCCCCAGATGGCTTTATCCCCAATAGCTAACGTCAAAAACCCTCCCAGAAAAGCCCCGACCAGAAAGGTGATCAGGATGACACCGTAACGCATGGCGCGAATGGCAGCATTCCTGTCCTTGGTCGTAATGGCGATATACACCGCCTCTGTGGCAGATCTGAGGTTCCCGGTGCTGACGGTGGAAGTGTACGGCGCATCAATGAGCTTGCGGAAGGAAGTCATTTGTACAGAAGCAACGAATGAGACGATCACCGTCACCACCGTATTGGGAACCCCCTGCGGAATCAGACCCACGATGAAAAAAATGAAAATTTCCAGCAGTAGAATGGCACGGGCCCAGTCCGGTGTCAGACGGTGGGTGGATTTTCTCTTAATCCCTTCGGCTACAAAAACACCCAGCGAAAAGGCGATCAGGGGCGGGATATGGGCTAACGCCTGACCCCAGTTTCCCTGAATGGCTTTGACAGCCAGTAATACGATATTGCCTGTCTGAGCATTGGCGAACACACCATCTCTTCCGACAAACGTATATGTGTCCAGAAAACCCCCTACTAATGAAAGTAAAGCGCCCAGTCGTAACGATTCGGACGTTACTTGATGTAAATGGATTTTGCCCTTCATATTCACGGCAGAAGCCTCCTATGCTACAACGTCGATTCCTCTAACATAGCACGACTATTCCGATTCGACAATTCCATTGGACACTACGGCACGAAAAATAGGTGCAAAAGGAGAAAAAGTCATGGAGAATAAAGGATTTGTGGAGGCAATTCGCAGCATGACTGCGGGCGAACAAAGATTATGGCTGATAGACATCATACAAGTGACAGAAGCTGTGAAACGGAACGAAGCTTCTAAAGATGATTTGTATGAGCAAGTGTCAGAGTTATATGATTACTTGCTTGAGACTCAAAACAGACGCTCATGGTGGGAGCCTGACGAGGGTGGCACGCAGGTGCATATTGTGATTGGCGATTCTTTTGCTGGGAGTATGAAAATAGCACTCAAACAACTGGGATGGGAAGATACACATCGGGTTATTTCTTTTCGGGATAACTATGCCATCGGCCCATTGTGGCAGCTTCAGCAGGAAATGGGGCGTAGGCAACGGCGGGAATGGTTCAGAGATCATATTTATGATGAGTATGAAGAGGATGCTGAAAGGGATGATTTTCTGTTGCTAGAGCAGTTTACTGCTATTCCAGCACAGGCGGACATTACGATCTGGACGGGGAGCAATGCCCCTGAGCAGGTGGGGCTTCGTTTGAGCATGTACCTGCTGAGGAATATGTCTAACGATATTCGGATTAAAAATGCGGCAGATGCTTACAGCCGCGTATTTAAACGTCCGGATGCTACAGGCTTAAGATCAGGCGAGATACCTGCCGACAAACTACAAGCTATTCTAAGTCGAGAGGACAAGGGTATTTCTTTAACACCAGAAGAAAGAGAACGAATGGCGGAAGAATGGTGTGAGCTGGCGATGAAGCCTGAGGTGCTACGTATATGGAAAGATGGAAGCATCGTTAATGTAGAAGAAAACTATTATGATGCCTATATTTTGAGTAAGGTGGATAAGTTGCACAAGCAGCAAGCACAGCCTGATTTTATCAAATCAGCAAGAGTGATCGGAGAAGTTATGGGACACCTGGATCAGCAGATGGGAGATGAATTTTTCGAATATCGGCTTCGAGCCCTGATTTATGAGGGAATGCTGGAAATTAAAGGCGTTCCAGGAGCCATGAGACGTTATAGTATTAGAAAGAAAGCATCTCCAAGTCCAATAAAAAAAGGGCCTGAAAATGCTTGATCGTATTACCTATAATGTTGGGGCTCGGCTCGAACCTACTGCAAGGCATGAACGAGGGCTTCGCCAAATTCCTGTGCGCCGTCCGGGCCATCAGCAGTGATGATGTCGCTATGCGCAACCACATGCTGAGTCACATATTCGACTTGATGCGTCTGGAGCTGATCCTTTTGCACATCCACTGGATAGCATGCTGCCGTTCTGCCGGAGAGCAGCCCGGTTTGAGCCACGGCTACAGAGCCTGCGCAGATGCCGGACAACAGAATTTTTCGCTCATGCGTTTGTTTCAGCAGGGCTTGGAGATCCGCGTTGTTCCACAGATGATCATTCGTGCCTGATCCGCCGATTACAGCGACTACGTCATAATCAGCAGGGACCGCGTCTGTGATAACCAGATTCGCGGTTGCTTTCCCATTGTAGTCACCGGTAATTTCGCCTGTTTGGGTACTGGCCAGCGTAACGGTAACGCCTGCTTGCTCCAGCGCTTCCTTCGGTTTAAACAATTCATCTTCATTAAAGCGTTCCGGGGGTATAATAAAAAGAGCCTTTTTACTCATCCTTCATTCCTCCTTGAATGTGAAACGATATCTATTATTGTAGAATGGCTTCGTCCGGCTGTGAAGAATGCACTTTCAAGTGCGGAGGTTACCTGTAGGTTACTATTACGGTGCAAGTACGGTGCAAGATCATGATGGAATAGAAGGAGTTAACCGATATATGTCTGATACGCTGAGAGAAGAAATACGGGAGAAGATCGTCAACGGAGACTATAACTGTGAAAAAGAACTGACGCTGTCAGTGTTAAGCGGCAAGTGGAAGGTCGTCATTTTATGGCATCTGGGGGTGGAAGGGCCGCACCGGTTCAGTGACTTGCAAAGGCTGTTTCCAAAGCTGTCTCATAAAGTGCTGACCAATCAACTGCGAGAATTGATGGAGGATGGTATTGTACACCGGGAAGTGTATCCCGAGGTGCCCCCAAAGGTGGAATATTCAATGACCGAGCTGGGGATGACGATTTTACCGATTGTCGAGATGATGTATGATTGGGGAAAAAAGCGGGTTCAGTCTATTCGCGAGGAAATGCTACGCGACGATATATAAGTAAATCATAGGGCAATCCGTCATATGAAAAATAGAACGCCTTGCGTGATGAGTACGAATTGTGCTCGGGGCAAAGGCGTTCTTTGGCATGTTAGCAGTCTGAGTCCGTGTTGGTTTAACGCAGGTTACTACTGCTCAATTGCTGGTAAAACTTCAACCCAGCGGGTAGCCCAAGTGCCGATATGATCAAACAATGGAGCTAGATCGCGTCCCTTATCCGTAAGGGAGTATTCGATCCGAACAGGCTTTTCGGGATAGACCATACGTAGTATAATGCCTTCTTCCTCAAGCTCTTTCAAGCGATCGGAAAGGACCTTCCCGCTTAAATTGGGAATTGAATTCTCAATCGCGACAAATCGTTGCGGACCGTTAGTTAGCTGAAATACGATTAACACCGTCCAACGCTTGCTCAGTAACTCCATAGCTTTTTCAAACCGTGGGCACATTTGCGGTATGTTCATGTGATCACCTCATGCACCTATTATTAACGATCCACTGTTAAAAGTAAATGATTTTACTTTACATAAATTTATTACTTGACGAAATCAAATGATATAAATATACTTTGTTACATAAAGTAACTTGTCGGATTCGACACGGACGTATATATAGCATTTTGCATCATTCGATTCCCAACGCTCGAAAGTACAATAGATAGACGAACTAAACCGTTTCGATCTATATATTGCTGATTTGAAATCGCTCTTGGGATTGTTGCAAAATGCTTAAAATTTGATATTATAACGATGCAATTAAATTGACAGGAACGGACTAATTGTTGAGGCCAGTGCTTTGGTATGCAGGAGGAAGTCAGATGAAGCTGGAATGTGAAGTGTGCGTAGTTGGAGGGGGACCAGCCGGGGCCTTGTTATCCTGTTTGTTGGCGGAGCAAGGTATTGCGACGATATTGGTTGAGCGGCAGAGCGTGGCGGGAAAGGCTTTTCGCGGCGAAATTTTAAATGATGAGGGTCAGCAAGTGATCCAAAAGCATAAGCTGCTCGAACAAATTCATGAGGAGTACGTCCTCGCTTCGACGAGAATCGAATATTGGGAGCATCAGCAGCAGGTGAAGACGATTGAGCCAGCGGAAGGTAATGTGGGGGTTCACATTCCACAGCCTCGTTTTTTGGAGGCTCTGCTCAAGCAGGCGGCTACGTATGAGTCCTTCCGTTATTTGGCGGGTACGACGGTGACTGCGCTGGAAGGCAACAGCGAGCATGGCTACACAGGCTTGACCGCCCGCGATAAGAACGGCGATGAGGTTACGATTCGCAGCTCTGTGATTGTCGGGGCAGATGGTCGCTATTCGACCGTGCGCAAGCTGGCGCAGATGCCAGTGACGAATATCAGACACGGCTATGATCTGCTGTGGGCCAAAATTACGGCACCTGCCGGATGGGAGCCTGTCACACGTCTGGCATTGGTCAACGGGCGGCAGTTGTCTTTATTTTCGCAGGCTGAGGGCTATATTCAGATTGGCTGGAATGTAGAGGAAGGCAGCTTTCCTACCTTGTTTAAGCAGTCATTTGAACCATTCATTCAGTTGTTGGCGGAGGCATTTCCCGATCTGGAGCATAACGTGCATGATCACATTCGTTCGTGGAAGGACTTCGTACCGTTGGATATTTTCAGTAGCCGCAGTGATACGTGGTCGCAGAACGGACTGGTCCTTATTGGAGATGCGGCGCATACCATGACACCTACCGGAGCTTTTGGCTTGAATGCAGCATTGAAGGATGCCGATGTACTGGCGAGTGAGTTTCTTCGTTTGCGTCAGGAGGGTGGATATACCGTAGCGGGCCTAAAGGCGTTCGAAGACGGGCGGCGGCAGGCTGTCACCGAGCTTCAGGAACGACAGCTTACGATGGAATCCACGTTTCATGAACATTTTTTACAAGCAGAACATCAAATCATATAGAAGTAAGCTTATATAAAGGATGGTGTAGAGAGATGAACCAAAAAGACGTAGCTACGCTACTTAACGATAAAATTCAAACGATTCGCGGAGAGCAATCTTCGACAATTTTGGTAGGACCGATCAAGCTGCCAGTTAATTTGGAAGGGGAAACAGTTGTTTTCCAATGGTACTGCTGGTTGCCTGTACGGGATGAGGCAGATCGTCAGGACCTGCTGAATGCCACCGCTGACACGATTGTGAAACGCTTGTCCACGCTGGATTTGGCAGAAGGACAACAATCGAGCGTATTGGTGTATGGCGATCTTCAACAGTCGGAAAATGCGCTTGTTCGTATGCATAGCATTTGCCATACTGGAGACATTTTTGGCAGCAAGCGTTGTGATTGCGGATTTCAGCTTCACCAGTCCATGAAAATGATTGTTGAGCACGGAACGGGTGCGCTGTTCTATCTGGCAAACCATGAGGGACGCGGGATCGGCTTGTTCAGCAAAGCGATGGCTTACATTTTGCAGGAGGAAGGCATGGATACCGTTGAAGCCAACCACCAATTGGGCTTTGAAGATGATACTCGTAATTATGCGGATGCGATTAGTGTGCTCCGTCATCTGAGACAAAAACCGGTAACCTTAATTACAAATAACCCTAAAAAGCTGGAGGCTTTGAAGCAATCCGGTATGAATGTGGCAGGGCGTATGCCGTTGTGGGGCGATGTGTCGCAATATAATGAACGCTATTTGAATACGAAGGTGGAACGGTCCGGCCATTTGCGGGATTTCGATTTCAGGGAGGTTCTATGACCACTCACGAGAAATATATGCGCCTGGCGCTGGAAAATGCCAAAAGTGCCAAGGGACAAACAGAACCGAATCCGCTCGTCGGTTCGGTCATTGTTAACAACGGTCGCATCGTCGGGATCGGCGCTCATCTGAAGCCCGGCGAGCCACATGCCGAGATTCATGCTTTGCGTATGGCGGGTGAACATGCTCAGGGAGCGACGATTTATGTGACGCTGGAGCCGTGTTCCCACCATGGACGGACAGGCCCGTGCGCGGAAGCGATTGTGAAGGCTGGCATTCGTCGGGTCGTTATTGCGGCGCTGGACCCTAATCCGCTGGTTTCGGGCAGAGGGGTACAAATCCTGAAGGATGCGGGTATTGAGGTCATCGTCGGGGTATGTGAGCAGGAATCTGTCCGCATGAATGAAGTGTTTAACCAATATATCGTAAGCAAGCGACCTTTTGTCACGATCAAATCAGCGGTGACGCTGGATGGTAAAATCGCCACCCGGACCTCGGAAAGCAAATGGATTACGTCCGAAGTGGCACGGGAAGATGTGCATCGCCTTCGTAACGAACATGTAGGGATACTGGTCGGTGTACAGACAGTCATTCACGATAATCCGCAGCTTACTACTCGTCTGCCGGAAGGCCGGAATCCGATTCGCATCATTCTGGACAGCAAGCTACGTATTCCTTTGGATGCCCGTGTCATTACAGATGGCGAGGCACCTACCTGGATATTTACAGGAAGTGCTTATGATGAAGGCAAGCGGGATCAGCTGGAACAGTTGGGTGTAAAGGTATATCCGACACAGGATGAAAACAGTGATCGGGTCAACCTGCCGCAAATGCTGGATATTTTGGGCGCAGCGGAGGTATCTTCGGTGTTCGTGGAGGGCGGAGCCGAGGTGAACGCTTCGTTCGTGCAGCAAGGACTGGCTGACAAGCTCGTGCTGTATATTGCGCCGAAGCTGGTTGGAGGGCGTGCAGCACCGGGCTTTCTCGGGGGAGAAGGGGTGTCCGCCATGAGCGATGCAGTGGCGCTACAAGATTTGAGCGTAACGCAGGTTGGCGTGGACTGGAAAATAGAAGGGTATTTTGGGCGGGAAAAATGAGTGGGGTTGTGGGTGGGAGAGAGGCTCCGCGAAGGGGTTGATCTTCCGATCGCTGTTGCAGTGGGATTCTTCGGATTGTATAAGACATGTAGAGGTAAGAATCCCACTGCAAAGGCGAACGCTCACGCTTCTCCAGATTCAACCCCTCCGCTCCGCTACTACCCGCCACAAAGCAACTCATTTTTCCGAAATGTGGGTGGAGTATGGGAAGGGCAAAAAGACTTAAAGATTTAAAGACTTCGAAGATTGAGAATCTGAAGGGCTAAAAAGCCTGGAAGATTCTTTTTTGGCTCTTCGCTATGCTATTCTATCCAACTTATCATGACCGCCTCTCCATATAAAATCGCAGTCTATTTTACCCATGTCGAATACCGAAGAGACTTGATTAGTTAGCTTGATTTTTTTTCTTTATGTTTATAACTATATGCTCCATCATCTACTCCTTTAACAGGGGCTTGGCTATACTGAATAATTTCACCTTGCTCTTTTTTATAAAAATACCTTGCATTTGTTTCATCCTTGAATATAACTTGTGTACTAACTAAGGGAGCTTTACCTATTTGAGTTTCAACTGAATAAATTTCAGATGGTTTGTATCCTTGAATTTTTACAAGATAGTTGAATACTTCGTTTTGAGTATGACTTTTAGTGTAATTACTAAGCATCCAAACGGTTGCAAGTATTATTACTATAAAAATTGCTACTCCATATTTTTTCATGAATATCTCCTTTTTTGGGTTATAATTCAAAAAAATATTGAAAAAACATTATACCAGTTGTATACTAACTTTGTTAAAATTATACCATTGAGAGGATGTTGGAGTAAATGCAGTTGAAACATTCATTGGGATTTTTGTTTATTATTTGTTTTGCATTTCTATTTGCTGGCGTTGCTAGTGCAGATGCAAGTTCATCAATGATTGATGATTCAAATTCTGTCACCCAATCTACATACTCGCAGGATAAAACTATAATCAGTCCAACGGCTGAACTTCCTGAGAAATATCCTGGTACTAACATAACTATTCAAGCAGGAGATATTATTTATAATCCTAAATCATTTTCTACTTTCCTTGCTGGTCACGTTGGAATTGTAGGAACTGATTATAGAATCTACCATGTCCACCCATACGGCCCCGGCATTTCGGAGAGTTTAGATTCTTATATTTCACGGTTTTCTAAAGGTAACACGTTTACAATCATGCATGCATATGGTGGAGGTGGCCTTTCCGCAGCCAGATGGGCAATGAACAATATAGGTAGGGTGCAAAATTATACTTTTAATCATACACTTAATAATGTTGCTGATAGTTATTGTTCCAAATTTGTTTGGCAGGCATATTATTTCGGAGCAGGGAACGACATTGCAAACCTTTATCAAACATCAATCGGTTTCGTATTACCATCTGATATTGCCAAGTATAACTCTACGGTTGGTAGTTTTCATAAAACTTACTAAACTATCAACCTTAGATTATTGTAAGCGAATTTTTTATTGTGAAGAAGAATAGCCACATCAAATAAAACATCAATTTTACTATCCAGTTGCCCCCTATTTACGGTAACTGGATATTTTTATATTCAAATCGTGCGACATCGCATGATTTCCAACCTATCGAAATAATCGATCAGTTTGAGCAAGTCGTCAATTTGACGTTTAGCTATATTATTGATATTTCTATCAAAACTATCGTATAAGTTCGTGTTTTCAATATGGACTTTTTTGTCCACATTGGGATATGTAATTCTCAACCGTCAACTTTGGCGAATGAACCTAAATCATTTCAAAGTTCCCCGAAATTTTCGTAGAAGCTTTAGCTGTATAATTCTGATTAGAGAACTTGAACAATTGGAAAGAGTAACGAAGATGAAAGGAGAAGGGCAACCTTCAATCAAAATACCGAGGCGGAAAATTTTCCATAAAGTAAATGTGTTGGATACAAAGTTAGAATAACCTTCATGAAATTCAAGACGGTTAATGATTAGATGCAGTAAATTGGACCCACACGTAAAAAATGATAGAGTTTTCAGCACTGAAGGTTTGTCTTGCCTGTTTAGCATGATCCGTTTGCTCCTTCTAGGGTTAGTCTGTAGCCGATCAACCTATGACTTTATTCTAATTGGCATTACCCATCCAGTAGAGCGAAGAGCCACTTAATATTTATTAGGGTGAATGGTTAATGGGATGAATAACTCATAGGGTGAATGTCTAATGGGATGAAGCAAAGCCAAAGAAAAGACTCAAAGGACTGTCCTCGGTAGAATACCGAATACAGTCCTCTGTAGTAGCTTAAGCCAAGTGTCTACAATTATGGAATTATTTCATAACGAGTCGGCGAGGACTTCTCTTATTCCTTTCTGTTTAAGCGCCACCATGTTGTTCAAAAGGTTGGATGCTCTGACCACGCTCATGCGGCTGCATAGGCACAGTTATAATAAACAAAAAGCTAGCCGAGACGATTAGCAGTACCATTTTTTTTAACATTATTTAACCACACCTTTTCAATAAATTTTGAAAACTCTAGCTTTGTTTCATCCATTGCGTAGGCTTTAAAATACTCGAATAATCCCAAACAGTTTATAAAATAAGTTTCGTTATTTAGTATAATCGCTTTTAGCGTGGCAGACTTCAAATGTTTAAAGCCATCACTATACATCCCTTTGTATAGATAGTAATAGGACAACTCATAACCAAAATACGCAAGATAATTCGGTAAGACTTGTTGAGTATACATATCAGTAGATGCTGGTAGTTGAGCAAAGGAATTAATGTCCAGTTCAAAACGTGAGAGAACATCATCAACATCTATATGGAATCGGTTAGCCGCTATCATAATATTCAAAAGTTGCACAATCCGGTCTTCTTCTTTTGTATCTGCCGATGCATCAATATATTCAACATAATCTTGTAGCACACTTATATCTCCAGATAAAAGCTTATTCACCATAGTATTAGCTTGTGCCCAGTGCTTGAACAGGTTGACCCAGTGTTGAGTATTCTCGTCCGTCTCTATGACCCAATCTAAATTAGCATAGTTGAATGTAAATTGTAGTGCTTGCTTATAATTGCCTTGAGCATCACAGACCCTAGCACACAGTAGATCGGCATAGGTGATGTACACAAACATGGGGCGACTCAACCTCTTAACAGGCTCCTCGCGCTGCTGCTTCCTCTGCTGATGTTTTATAGAATATTGAATTTCCGCCTTAGCTCTCATTTTTCGAGCCGTTTCATAAAGCATGTCCCATTCTTGCAAAGAACGATATACGTTTGCCAAATCTTTTAACGCATCTAGCTGTTCTATCTCATCCAGACGTTCGACAAAAGGTTCAAATCGGGTGGCTGCCTTGAGATTCCGGCTTTGATTGTCCCCAACCTGAATTGTAAATAGACGATACTGACAGATGGCCAAACGTTCAGAGTGCTGGTACTTTTCTGCTTCCGCAACCCCCTCATAGAGCAACAACGCAGCAGCATGCCGATCTTGTGCGAATAAGTTTTCTGCTACATCAAATAACTTCGGGGAATAGAGCAGGTTGTCCATGATGTGTCCAACTATACGCTGAATCGCTTCCAGCTTATCCAGTTCAGCACAGCGATACAATACCGGTTCAATTCGCCGCCAATCCGGGGAACGTTCGATGATGTAATGATCTAT
Organism: Paenibacillus sp. 23TSA30-6; assembly: GCF_014858585.1. Taxonomy (NCBI): domain Bacteria; kingdom Bacillati; phylum Bacillota; class Bacilli; order Caryophanales; family Paenibacillaceae; genus Paenibacillus; species Paenibacillus sp. 23TSA30-6. The sequence continues at coordinate 60,622 of NZ_SLTL01000008.1, forward strand.
GTATCGTTCGTAAAAAAAACCTTCTGGTAATCCCATAGCTAGCGTCATTCGATCAAGCTGATGTATAGCAACAGGACGATGTTTAAGAATCCAATTATTAAGCGTTCTTTGATGAACACCTGAACGCTCCGCAAATTCTGCTACAGTCAAGTCATTTTGCTTTAGATAATCTTCCAACTCCGCTAAAATCGTAGGTGTATGTTCCAAGTCATAACCACCCTTCATACAAAAAATCCAAAATTTATAACTACCCTCAAATTATTATCCAAATATTAACATGTGTCAATGAGATTTTTTTATTTATACGCATAGATTATAACCAATTAAATGTAAAAAATCAGAACGAACGTTTCAGTGTCTTTTTTTTCTTTTTTATGGAGTCGTAATACTTTCGCCATGTTCGTAAGTGCGGGTGTGCGTGATAATGATAAAGGCTGATACAGAAAGATATTACCGAGGTGAGGATTTCAAATGGTCCCGCAGTGCCTGCCTGATCGGGTGAGGTATCCTGTAAATCTGATGTATCCACCAAATTAGGGTTCGAATCCCAATCGCCTTCCACGCGACTCATGGTAGAGTATTCAAAAAATCGAAAAAAACCACTACAAAGACCCTAATGAGTATCCCATGTCTGGTCCACATGACAGATGCCGGGGCGATGGCTATGCGGCTAGCGGATACCGGAGAGAGCAAGCGCCGACAGGCCCCGAGGCTTCGGGAGTGCGAATTTACAGTCGATGTTGGACTGATGAATTCCATCTTCGCAACACGGGAACAGGCGGCACCTTCCTTTTTCCTCAAGCTTGGTCCCGCCGTCCACACCGGAGGATGCTCTGCAAGGGTCACTAACCCTACTACAACGAATAAAAATGAAGAATCCTCATTTTAAAAATGTGTTGATTTTAAGGCGGGTAGCAGCGGAGTGGTCCATTTGAATCTGAAGAAGCGAAGCGTTCGCCTTTGCAGTGGAATTCCTACCTTTGAATGTTTTATACAATCCTAGGAATTCCACAGCAACAGCGATCGGAAGATCAAATGGACCGCGGAGCCGCCAATACATAGAAAGAAGCATACTTTTAAGCTGAGGATTTTAACGATTAGGAGTGATACGATGTTTAAGAAAATAACGATTAAATCGGATGAGCGCGGGCTGCTGTTTAAAAAGGGGAGTTACCACAAGCTGCTGCTGCCGGGGACTTACATATTGAAGACATTTCAGCAGGAAACAGTTGAAATTTTGAATGTTGCCGAACCATTTTTTGTACCGGATCACGATATTCGTTTGTTTTTGACGGATTCCGTTCTGCTGGAGCAATTGAGTGTTGTCGATGTAGAGGATTATGAATATGTGCTGCATTATGAGGATAATCGGTTCGTGGAACTGCTGCCCGCTGGTAAATATGCTTTTTGGAACGTGCTCAAGGAGCATCGTTTTGTTCATGCGGATACCCGGCAGCCTGCGATTGATAAGGCGCTGGGGCAAGCCTTTTTGGCCAAGACACAGGGCTTCTGGAAGGCGCTTCAGGTGGCAAGCTATGAGCTGGGCTTCCTGTATTATGATAACGTGCTGCAAGGCGAGCTGAAGCCGGGTAAATATTATTTCTGGATGTCGACGGTGAACACGGAGATCAGAACGATAGATTTGCGACAGCAGCAGATGGACCTGATGGGGCAGGAAATCATGACTGAGGATAAAATCACACTACGCCTGAACTTCGTCTGTCAGTATCGCATTGTTGACCCACTGCGGGCGCTGGAATTCCGGGCATTCGAGGAGCAAATGTACATTATGCTCCAACTGGTGCTGCGAGAATATGTCGGAACGATGAAGCTGGATGATTTGCTGAAAATGAAGCAGGAAATTGCGGAATATGTCTTGACCCGTCTGAATGAGCAAAGCGGCGAATATGGGGTCACTTTTACGTCGGCAGGGGTGAAGGATATTATTTTGCCGGGGGATATCAAGGATATTTTGAACACGGTGCTGCTGGCAGAGAAAAAAGCGCAAGCCAATCTCATCACACGGCGCGAAGAGACAGCATCTACTCGCAGTTTGCTGAATACCGCCAAGCTGATGGACGAAAATGCCACCCTTTACCGTCTCAAAGAGCTGGAGTTTCTGGAAAAAATCTGCGAGAAGATTGGTACGATTTCACTGACTGGCGGGAATACGCTGCTGGAACAGTTGAACACGCTGGTTCACATGAAAGACGGACAGGGGACCGTATAGAGGGATAGCGGTAGGTTTCACGCCCCTTAACGTAAAATACCACCCAAAAGATGAGCGCGAGACGGCTCAAGCTTTGGGTGGTATTTTACATCAATACGCTTAATTCGTCTTGGTCGAAGCGAGAAAAGCATCCATATCGATCACTGGAACGAGGGTGCCCTGATGCTCCAGCACGGTAGGAAATAGTTCACGCTGCCACTCTTCCTCGTTGCTTTTCAACTGGCTGTCCAGGGCGGAAGCTGTATCCTCCACCTGATCGACGAGCAGAGCAATTTTTGCCCGGCTGAGCAAAATCATTTTGTCCTCGGAGGACTCGCTTGAAGCAGGGAGCAGCAGTTTTTTGCGCAAATTCAGGATCGTAAATACGTCACCGCGAATGGTGACCATTCCTTCGTGCCATGACTCGGAAAAAGGAAGCGGTGTTCCTTTCTTGGCATTCATGACTTCTTCCACTTCTACAAAGTTTAAAGCGAACGTTTTGCTCGCCAGTCTGCACACAATAAATTCGGACATAGGCCAATTCTCCTTACATTTCAGATAAGACTACCACAGGCTGTGAAGTGACGGTAAAATGGGGTAACTATTGCGTTTTAACAAATGGAAAGATAAAGTTGAAGGTGCTATGTAGCCAGGTTCTATTCACAGAATATCACAAAATAGCAGTTAAATCTTCCAAATGGCCAAGGCATGGCGTCTGGTGGCACTACATTTTAAGATAAGCGGGTTGAGGTAGAATGGATCATGAAAAGCAGCGACTAAGTATCGAGGCAGCCAGATTATACTATCTGAACGACTATAGCCAGCAAGAAATTGCAGTCAGACTCGGGGTATCGCGTCCCACGGTATCGCGGTTGCTTCAAGCTGCCAAGGAACAGGGCTATGTGAGAATCAGTATTGTTGATCCGATGGAGGATATGGATGCGCTCGGAGAGCAGGTCAAGAAGAAATACGGGCTGGATACCGCTCTGGTCTGCTATTCGCCGTTAAATGAATATCAGGAGATCAAGAAGCATATTAGCAAAAAAGCTGCCGATTATTTGCATGAAACGGTGCAAGATGCGGATATTATTGGAGTGACGTGGGGAACGACGATGCATGCGGTGGCGCTCCATCTCCAGCAAAAGCAGGTTAAGGGCGTCGAGGTCGTTCAGCTCAAAGGAGGCGTAAGCCATTCACATGTCAATACGTATGCCGTGGAGACGGTGAATTTGTTCGCAGAAGCCTTTCACACGATTGCACGGTATTTGCCGTTGCCTGTGATTTTTGACAGTCAAGCCGTCAAGAAAATGGTCGAGGAGGATCGGCATATCCAGCGTATCATTGAGCTTGGCAAGCAGGCGAACATTGCCGTGTTTACGGTGGGTACGGTCAAGGAGGACGCGCTGCTGTTTAGATTGGGCTATTTTAATCATGAGGAGCAGAAGCTGTTACAGAAAATCGGCAAGGGTGATATTTGCTCACGCTTTTTTGATGATGAGGGCAATATATGCAGTCAGGAAATTAACAGTCGCACCGTTGGTATTGATCTGCCTGATTTGCGTAAGAAGGAGAAGTCCATTCTCGTAGCCGGAGGACAGCGCAAAGTAGAGGCTATCCGGGCATCGCTCCGTGGTAAGTATGCCAATATTTTGGTGACAGATCAGTTTACGGCACAGGCACTTTTACAGTAGATCATTTTGCCTCAATCAGACTAAACATACCGTTTTGGCGTGCGCCTATGGGGTAATTTGAACTGTGGGTAAACGTCTTATGCGGAGGCTTGAACATAATTTCAAAATGCGTTTTACATATGTTCAATGCCGTGCTATGATGGTCTTATCACAGAGAAGTAAAGGACATCAGTCCTCATACTATCTTTCCAATGAAGGAGCGTTTAAAGAATGAACATTGCAGGATTGATCGATCATACATTGTTGCGCGCAGACGCGACGAAGGATGAAATTACGAAATTGACCGCTGAGGCGAAGAAATATCAGTTTGCTTCCGTATGTGTGAACCCGGCCTGGGTAGCTTACTCCGCAGAGCAACTGGCAGGAACAGGCGTGAACATTTGTACCGTTATCGGTTTCCCGTTGGGAGCCAATACGTCGGCAACGAAAGCGTTCGAAACGAAGGATGCTATTGCTAACGGTGCGACTGAGGTTGATATGGTTATTAATATAGGCGCTTTGAAAGCGCGTGATTTACAGCTCGTTGAGCAGGACATCCGTGCAGTCGTGGAAGCAGCCGCGGGTACACTGGTAAAAGTAATTATTGAAGCATGCTTGCTGACAGATGAAGAAAAGGTACTGGCTTGCGAGCTGTCCGTCAAAGCAGGAGCTAATTACGTGAAAACCTCGACAGGCTTCTCTACAGGCGGAGCTACTGCGGAAGACGTGGCTTTGATGCGCAAAACCGTAGGACCTGAGATTGGTGTTAAGGCTTCCGGCGGCGTACGCAGTCTGGAAGACGTACAGAAATTGGTGGAAGCTGGCGCAAGCCGGATCGGTGCAAGTTCTGGTGTGACAATCATCGAGGGTGAGCAGTCTACATCTTCCTACTAAGTTCATTTTAAAGTCATGGAGGGATTCGCGATGAAGGATCAATTGATTCAGGAAGCGCTTGAGGCGCGTAAACAGGCATATATTCCGTACTCGAATTTTCAGGTCGGTGCTGCGGTTCTCGGAAGCGATGGCACGATTTATCGAGGATGTAATGTGGAAAATGCCTCCTACGGCTTATGCAATTGTGCGGAACGGACAGCGATTTTTAAAATGGTATCCGAAGGCTGCCGTAAAATTGATGCCATTGCGATTGTAGCAGATACGGAAGGGCCTGTGTCTCCATGCGGAGCCTGTCGTCAGGTGATTTCCGAATTTGCTCAACCAGATACCAAAGTGTATCTGACCAACCTTCATGGCAACACGGAAGAGTGGACGGTGGATCAACTGCTGCCGGGTGCTTTCCGACCTGCCGATCTGGGGAAATAAAAAAAGAATGCCTCGTTTGGGGCACATTCTTTTTATGGGTAATGTAAGCGCTTAATGTAATGAGGGGGAAAATAAAATGAAATATGTAATCGCTCTGGTGGGACTGCTTGTTGTATTTGCACTTACTTACGTTGCCAGCAGTGACAAACGTAAAATCAGGTATCGTCCGTTGGTGGTTATGGTTGTATTGCAGGCGGCACTTGCTTTTGTATTGCTGAATACAGGAATTGGTGAAATTCTGGTCAAAGGTTTTGCAAAAGGGTTTAACAGTCTGATTGGGTACGCTATGGAAGGGATTAACTTTGTATTCGGCGGGATTGCGAATGAAGGGGCGGCGCCGTTCTTTATCGGTGTATTGCTGCCAATCGTGTTCATATCCGCGCTGATTGGGATTTTGCAATATGTCAAAGTGTTGCCTTTTATTATTAAATATATCGGGCTTGTCTTGAGCAAAGTAAACGGAATGGGTAAACTGGAATCCTACAACGCTGTAGCTTCGGCTATTCTGGGTCAATCCGAGGTGTTTATTTCCGTTAAAAAGCAAATTGGTCTCCTGCCAAAGCATCGACTGTATACGCTGTGTGCGTCTGCGATGTCTACGGTGTCTATGTCGATTGTGGGAGCCTACATGCAAATGTTGAACCCCAAATATGTGGTTACTGCTTTGGTATTGAACCTGTTCGGCGGCTTTATTATCTCTTCGATTATTAATCCGTACAAGATTGAGAAGGAAGATGATTTGCTGGAGGTTCAGGAGGAAGAGAAGCAGTCCTTCTTCGAAATGCTCGGGGAGTATATTATGGACGGTTTCAAAGTCGCCATTACGGTAGCTGCGATGCTGATCGGTTTTGTGGCGCTGATTGCCATGGTTAACGGGATTTTCTCTTGGGCGCTTGGAATAAGTTTCCAATCATTGCTTGGTTATGTGTTTGCGCCTATCGCCTTTGTCATGGGGATTCCATGGAGCGAAGCGGTTCAGGCGGGCAGCATTATGGCCACCAAGCTCGTGTCTAACGAATTTGTGGCGATGCTGGATCTGACCAAGCAAACGGGCTTGTCGGATCGCACAATCGGGATCGTATCGGTGTTCCTCGTATCTTTTGCAAACTTCTCGTCCATCGGTATCATTTCCGGGGCTGTGAAGGGTCTGCATGAGAAGCAGGGGAATGTGGTGGCCCGCTTTGGTCTGAAGCTGTTGTACGGCGCGACGCTGGTTAGCGTGCTGTCGGCAACGATTGCAGGGTTGTTTTTGTAAAAAAAACAGCGAGTTAGGAAAGGAATTTCATCATGTCTAAATTCAAACGGATTCACTTGGTTGTTATGGACTCTGTGGGGATCGGCGAAGCGCCGGATGCTGCCCAGTTTGATGATTACGATGTAGATACACTGGGTCATATTGCCCGCGAACGCGGCGGTCTGAACATGCCGAATATGGGTAAGCTCGGTCTGTCCAATATTCGTTCTATTGAAGGGGTGCAAGCCGCTGAGCAACCTTTGGCGTATTACACCAAAATGCAGGAAGCGTCCAACGGTAAGGATACAATGACCGGACACTGGGAAATCATGGGCCTGAATATTGCGGTTCCTTTCCGCGTATTCCCTGATGGTTTTCCGGATGAGCTGATTCAGCGCATTGAGGAGCATACGGGCCGCAAAGTCATCGGCAACAAGCCTGCCAGCGGAACGGAAATCATTGACGAGCTGGGCGAGGAACATGTGAAAACAGGAACGCTCATCATCTATACATCGGCGGATTCGGTGCTGCAAATTGCGGCGCATGAGGAAGTTGTACCTTTGAAGGAGCTTTATGAGATTTGCGAGTTCTGTCGTAAAATCACGCTGGAAGACCCGTACATGCTGGGCCGGATTATTGCTCGTCCGTTCGTAGGTGAGGCAGGAAACTTCTCCCGCACCTCCAATCGCCATGATTATGCGCTCAAGCCGTTTGGTCGTACCACAATGAACGAACTGAAGGATGCAGGCCTGGATGTGATTGCATTGGGTAAAATCTCCGACATTTATGACGGCGAGGGTGTGACGAAAGCTGTGCGCACCGTGTCCAATATGGACGGTATGGATAAGCTGGTGGCTACGCTGGATGAAGATTTTACCGGATTAAGCTTCTTGAATCTGGTCGATTTTGACGCCGTATACGGTCATCGCCGTGATCCGCAGGGATATGGTCAGGCTTTGGACGATTATGATGTCCGTCTGCCGGAGGTATTCGCTAAAATGACGGATGAAGATCTGCTGATTATCACCGCAGATCACGGGAATGACCCGACGTATCGGGGAACGGATCATACACGTGAATATGTGCCTCTGTTGGTGTACTCCCCACGTTTTGCAGCTGGAGGCAAGGAACTTGCGGTACGTAAAACGTTTGCGGATATCGGAGCGACAGTAGCAGATAACTTTGGTGTGAAGCTGCCTGAACACGGAACAAGCTTTTTGGCAGAACTTCAATAATCGGGACTAAACCTGGATATAAGTTAGAGTATAAGCACGGACAAATGGAACGGAGGAATAAAAATATGAGTGTACACATTGGAGCCAAGCCTGGAGAGATTGCAGAAACGATTCTGCTGCCAGGAGACCCGCTGCGGGCGAAATTTATTGCTGAAACCTATCTGGAAGACGTGACCTGCTACAACGAGGTGCGCGGAATGCTCGGATTTACGGGAACGTATCAGGGCAAACGCCTGTCTGTACAGGGGACCGGAATGGGGCTGCCGTCCATCAGTATTTATGTCAATGAGCTGATTAGCGAGTACGGTGTGAAAAACTTATTCCGTGTAGGTACGTGCGGCGGGATGAAGGAGCATGTGCATGTACGTGACGTTATTTTGGCACAGGCATCTTGTACGGATTCCGGCATGAACCGCCATATCTTTGGCGGCTATGATTTTTCACCGATTGCCAGCTTCCCTTTGTTGAAGGGCGCTTATGATCGCGGTGTTGCCAAGGGCTTGAAAATGCATGTCGGCAACGTGTTCAGCTCGGACAGCTTTTATCGTGATGACAAATCAATTACACAAAAGCTGATGGAATACGGCGTACTGGGTGTCGAGATGGAGACTTCGGCATTGTACACGCTGGCGGCCAAATTTGGCGTAAATGCGTTGACGATTCTGACGGTAAGCGATCATTTGCTGACAGGTGAGGAAACGACAGCGGAAGAACGGCAAACGACCTTTAAAGAAATGATGGAAGTTGCCCTGGATACAGCAATATCCCTGTAAACGATCATACGTACAGTGAGGAGAAATGACATATGAGAATGGTAGACTTGATCGAGAAAAAGCGTGATGGAAAAGAACTGACCACCGAGGAAATTAATTTTATTATCCAAGGCTACACGCAAGGGGAAATTCCTGACTATCAGGTAAGTGCGTTGGCGATGTCCATTTTCTTCAAAGATATGACCGAGCGCGAACGCGCGGATCTCACGATGGCAATGGTTCATTCAGGTGACACAATTGATCTGTCCGCGATTGAAGGCGTGAAGGTCGATAAGCATTCTACTGGCGGTGTGGGTGATACGACAACGCTGGTGCTGGCTCCGCTCGTAGCGGCTTTGGATATTCCGGTAGCGAAAATGTCAGGTCGCGGCCTCGGACATACCGGAGGAACCATTGATAAGCTGGAGGCTATTGCAGGCTTCCACGTAGAAATCAGCAAGGACGAATTCGTGGATCTGGTGAATCGCAGCAAAATTGCGGTCATCGGACAAAGCGGCAACCTGACGCCTGCGGACAAAAAGCTGTATGCGCTGCGTGATGTTACCGCCACAGTAAACTCGATTCCGCTGATTGCCAGCTCGATTATGAGTAAAAAAATCGCTGCTGGTTCCGATGCCATCGTACTCGATGTGAAGACAGGTGCAGGCGCGTTCATGAAAACCGTAGATGATGCCAAACAACTGGCACATGCCATGGTAAGCATCGGTAACAACGTCGGTCGTAAAACGATGGCGGTCATTTCCGATATGAGCCAGCCGTTGGGTCTTGCCATCGGTAACTCGCTGGAAGTCAAAGAAGCGATTGATACACTGCGCGGTCAAGGACCAAAGGATCTGGAAGAGCTGTGTATGGCCTTGGGCAGTCAGATGGTATTTTTGGCTGGCAAAGCAGATTCCCTCGAAGACGCCGAAGAGAAGCTCAAAGAAGTCATTCGCAACGGAAAAGCGCTGGAGAAGTTCAAAGAGTTTATTGCCAATCAGGGCGGCGACGCTTCGGTTGTGGATCATCCGGAACGCTTGCCACAAGCGCAGTATCTCATCGAAGTGCCTGCGAAGCAGGATGGTGTGATCGCTGAAATCGTGGCTGACGAAATCGGTACGGCTGCGATGCTGCTTGGAGCAGGACGCGCAACCAAAGAATCCGAGATCGATCTGGCTGTCGGCCTGATGCTGAACAAAAAGGTTGGAGATGCTGTAAAAGTGGGTGATTCGCTGGTTACCATCCATGCGAACCGTGAAGATGTGGCCCAAGTGCTGGAGAAAATTTACGCAAACATCCGCATTGCGGATCACGCCGAAGCACCTGTGCTGATCTACGGAACGGTGACAGAGTAAGCAGTAAGCCGTTTTCATAAACTCGCAATAGTAGTATGGTTATCGAGCCGGAAGCCCTCTAAACTGAGGGTCTCCGGCTTTTTTGTTGTGCTCGTTCTCGAACAAGAATTGAAAAATGCTGTTGTCAATATCCAGTGAGGGTACTGTGCTGAATTTATATTTGTGATTTATAGTGTATGGGATAAGAAAAAGTCTCGTAACACGCTGAACGTCTAAGCTACTATTACGGAATGAATGATAGAGCGCTACGGCATGGATGGCTTTGATCAAGTTTGAAAAATATGACAGTCGGACTCATAATAGATATGAGCTAGGCTTTTTCTATGAAGGAGGAAATGAAATGGTAGATAAGTGGGTTTGGATGGGGGTTGCAGGGGCAATTGTGGGATATGCCGCTTTTGCCAACTTATCGACGACTACGCATACTACATCAACGGCGAGTGTGATGCACCCGGCTGCTCCCTTAAGTGTGCAGAATGAGCAAGGGGGCGCAACGAAGCGCATTGTACATGATCAGACCACGCAATTTGAGGGAGAGGCAGGAATGCCCTTTAGGTTAGAAGAGGGACGAAAGTTGTACGTGAGTATCAAAAATATGGGGAAGCAGCCTATACAGTACCAGTTTACATCCTCTGCTACCTCTGGCTTGCAAGGCCAAACGGAGGGACTTTCCAGCCGAAGATTGCAGCCGGGAGAACGGCATGATCTGTTGTTTGTGAAGCCGGAGGAGCAGAATGAGGATGGAAGCAAATCTTCCAACGAGCTGTTTTTACATGTAGTGACCGACGATGGCTCCACAGGAACAATCAAAACCTTTGCTTATATTACGCTGTAAGCCCCTTCCATATGGGCACGACATGCGGTCATTAGTCTACTATGTTACAATAGAACGGTTGAAGACTTAATGAACAGAATAGGTCAGAGCAGAAAGAAGAAGCAGAAAGGATGACCCGTTGTGCCCAAAACCCAAGAATACGGTAATCAGAAAATGTCACGGAGGCTGTCCTTCACAGCCATTTTACTTACGCTTACATTCGTAGCTCTCGCTGGCTGCGGCCAGGATAAGAATGCTGAAACCGTCGAGACCGGAAGCAGTACAAGTGCGATTGAAAATGGAACTGATACGAATCGTAGCGATTCAGCCGAAAATGAAAAAGCAGCGAAAGAGAGTCAGAGTGCGGAAAACAACGGAACTGATACGAAAAAGTCAAGTCCATCGGCCCCGGCTACTTCGTCGGATGCTTCTTCCTCTCCAAAACCTGCCAATCCATCCCACAACCCTTTTGAAGTAGCTGGTATTCAGGACCCTAATGCGTTTTTGAACACGTTCAAAGCGTTGCAGAAGGCTGTTGCCGACAATGAGAAGGAAAAGGTAGCCAATTACATTTTCTACCCTTTGCGTGTCAATGACAGTGAAAAGGCATTAACGATTCCCAATAAGAAAGAGTTTATTGCTAAATACGATCAGATTTTTACGGACGCAATTCGTGAGGCTTTGGTGAATCAAAAGACCGATGACTTGTTTGTGAATTATCAGGGAGTCATGGTTGGCTCGGGCGAGCTGTGGTTGAGAAGAGCTACAGACAATCCGAAGCTTTTTGGAGTTTTTTCCGTCAATCTCGAAACGGTCGCCAATTAAGCAGTTCCTTGTGTAAGAAAATAGCTTGTAAGCAGTCGGGAACATTCGAATGTTCCCGACTTTTTATCCCCTCTGATCCCCTCAAGCTAGCGAAGCACAGATCATCCATCCCAAAAAAAGGTTTGACAACGCTCATAAACTCTCGTATTATATCTACATAACTCATTAAACAGGTAGGAATTAAAGAATTAAAGTGTAATCTCGCCATTATGGCGGAGAACCTCTAGGAACAGCAGGCAGACACTGTCCACGCGACAGGTTTGACCTATCAGGGCTGCATCAGGGAATTCTCCGCTCTTTTTTTTGAATACGTCTGTCAATAACAGGCGCAAATGAATTTGTTTTTATTAATTACATAGAATTAGGAGGGTCTTGATGAAAGGGAAATGGAAAAGTGGACTTATTCTCGGGCTATCTTTGGTTTTGACGTTGACGTTAAGTGCTTGCGGAGCAAGCAAAGGAGAAACACAGGCGAATGGCAGCTCTGCTGCGGGTTCCAAGGATGTGGAGCTGCTCAATGTTTCTTATGACCCGACCCGTGAGCTGTATGAGGCGTATAACAAGGCGTTTGCCGCTCACTGGGAGAAGGAGAAAGGGCAGAAGGTTACGATCAAGCAATCTCATGGAGGATCTGGTAAACAAAGCCGTTCTGTGCAGGACGGGCTGGATGCGGACGTAGTTACTCTGGCTCTGGGCTACGATATTGATGCGTTACAGGAAAAAGGGCTGATTAAAGAGGGATGGCAGGATAAATATGAGCATAACAGCTCTCCATACACTTCAACCATTGTGCTGTTGGTGCGTAAAGGTAATCCGAAAGGGATTAAAGACTGGGATGATCTGATCCGCGGCGATGTGCAGGTTATTACCCCGAACCCCAAGACATCTGGTGGAGCCCGCTGGAACTACCTTGCGGCATGGGCCTATGCGCTCAAGAAAAACAATAACGATGAAGCTAAAGCCCAGCAGTTTGTACAGGAGCTGTACAAACATGTGCCGGTACTGGACAGCGGTGCGCGTGGAGCGACAACGACCTTTGTGGAGCGCGGAATTGGTGATGTACTGATCGCTTGGGAAAATGAAGCACTGCTTTCCGTGAAGGAGCTGGGTACGGATAAATTCGATATCGTATACCCGTCGATCAGCATTTTGGCCGAGCCTCCGGTAGCGGTGGTCGATAAGGTTGTGGATAAAAAAGGTACACGCGAGGTAGCGGATGCGTACCTGAAATATTTGTACAGCGAAGAGGGGCAAACCATTGCTGCCGAGAACTATTATCGTCCAACGCTGGATAGCGTAAAGGCGAAGTTCAAGAATCAATTTCCCGAGCTGGAGCTGGTGACCTTGAAGGATGTATTCGGAACATGGAAGGAGACGCAGCAAAAGCATTTTAGCGACAAGGGCATCTTTGACCAAATTTATGTACCTGGAAGTTAAAGGATTGTAGAGAGGGATGGACAGAACATGAGTCAAGTGCAAGTCACCCGAAAACGCGTACTTCCCGGGTTCGGGTTAACGATGGGATATAGTGTGCTGTACCTCAGTCTGGTAGTGCTGGTGCCTTTATCGGCGCTGCTCCTGAATTCAACCGGATTGACGTGGGAGAAGTTTTGGGATGTGGCGACTGACGTCAGGGTACTGGCTTCTTACAAGGTAAGCTTTTTGTGCGCTGCGGCTGCGGCGCTGATTGACCTGTTCCTCGGTTTTCTGATCGCCTGGGTGCTGGTGCGTTATGAATTTCCGGGAAAACGGATTTTTGATGCGGTGATTGATCTGCCCTTTGCATTGCCTACAGCGGTTGCGGGTGTTGCTTTGACAGCTCTATATGCGCAAAATGGCTGGATCGGCTCGTTGTTCGAACCGCTTGGCTGGAAGATGGCCTACTCGCAGACGGGTATTACGCTCGCGCTGATGTTTATTGGTATCCCGTTCGTCGTGCGGACGGTCCAGCCCGTGCTGGAGGAGCTGGACAAGGACGAGGAGGAGGTCGCCGCTACGCTGGGAGCGGGCAGATGGCGTACCTTTCGCAGCGTTATTGTGCCCGAGCTGATACCACCGCTGCTGACGGGCTTTGCGCTCGCCTTTGCCCGTGGCATCGGGGAGTATGGCTCAGTCGTCTTCATTTCCGGCAATATGCCGATGAAGACCGAGATCGCGCCGCTGCTCATTATGTCCAAGCTGGAGCAAAATGACTATGCCGGAGCTACGGCGGTAGCCTTGATGCTGTTGGTCATTTCATTCCTGCTGCTGCTGGTAATTAACAGCATTCAGCGCTGGTCGCGGCGGCGTACTGTCTAACGTTATCACGCAGGACAGTATGCGTTTGATTCATACGATAGCGGTGTATCCGCTGTTTAAGGAGGAAGAAACATCATGTCACAAGCGATAACCGGACAGGAGCTTACCCATGCACCTGTGCCTTCATCTGCACCGCCCAACAGGGTTACAACCGAAGCCCCTTGGGTGAAGTGGACGCTGATCGGTGCCGCTTTTCTGGCTTTGCTGTGGGTGCTGATACTGCCGCTGATCATCGTACTTACCGAAGCGCTCAAGCAGGGCTGGAGCGTATATGTTGAAGCGTTACGCGACCCAGACGCTATGTCGGCGCTGCGGCTGACGCTGCTGGTGGCGGCAATAACAGTACCGTTGAATACGGTATTTGGCGTAGCCGCCGCCTGGCTGATTACAAAGTTTCAATTTCGCGGCAAGGGCTTGCTGGTCACCCTGATTGATTTGCCCTTTGCCATCTCTCCTGTTGTCGGCGGATTGATGTATGTGCTGGTATTCGGCGCACAGGGATGGCTTGGGCCGTGGCTGGATGAGCATGATATCAAAATTATTTTTGCCTTACCGGGGATTATATTGGCGACGCTGTTCATCACGTTTCCTTTTGTAGCGCGGGAGCTGATTCCGCTAATGGAGGATCAGGGACACCAGGAGGAAGAAGCGGCGGTTACGCTGGGCGCACGCGGCTGGCGTATTTTCTGGAAGGTGACGCTGCCGAATATCAAATGGGGTCTGCTGTATGGCATTATTTTGTGTAATGCGAGAGCGATGGGTGAATTCGGGGCGGTGTCGGTCGTTTCGGGACATATCCGTGGAGAGACGAACACATTGCCGCTCCATGTGGAAATTTTGTATAACGAATATCAGTTCTCGGCATCCTTTGCGGTGGCTTCGCTGCTGTTGTTACTGGCTCTCGCCACCTTGGTGCTTAAAAGCTGGTTTGGACGCAAACGGGTTCATTAATGAAACGCAGGAACGTGCTTGATTCCACAGGGTCTCTCTTCGCGTCTATCGTCGATGTTTGGCGATAAGATGGGAAGGGAGACCCTTGTTCTAAGATGACTTATATGGATTCAGTCCTACCGTCAGCTATATTTCCGTGAGCGAATTGCTGGAATTTTCTATGGAGTATTGCCGCCGCAAAGGGTTAAGCAGACGTTTGCCTTCCGGGGAAGGAGCTTTACCTGGTCTCATCGCTGTTGAGGTAGCCGATGCATCGGCGGTTGAGAGCCGCTTGAGAAGTCAAAATATCATCGTTTCGGCTCGGAAGGATGTGATCCGCGTGGCTCCGCATTTTTATAATACGGCAGAGGAAATCCGGCGGGTGATGGACGAGGTAGCGGCCATTTGATGAATCTAAAAAGCCTCTTCTGAGTAATGGGAGCATAATGTTGTCCCTTTTACACAGGAGAGGCTTTTTTGGCATTTTCAATCTTGTTGATTATACAATCCGCTTGCGCAGCCAGCCGGAAATTAAATCCGTTAATATGATCAGGACTACAATGCCCAGCAAAATGACACCTACACGGTTCCAGTTGCGCATTTGGAGCGCAAACAGCAGCGGAGTACCGATACCGCCCGCCCCGACCAGACCTAGCGTGGTAGCGGAACGGATGTTAATTTCAAAACGGTAGAGCGAATACGAAAGGAACTGTGGAATCACCTGCGGCAGCACGGCGAAGAAAATCACCTGCAAACGGTTGGCACCACAGGCGATCAAGGCTTCTTGCGGTCCGTGATCGACACTTTCGATCGTTTCCGAAAATAGCTTCGCCAGCATGCCGATAGAGTGAATACCGAGGGCAAGCACACCCGCAAATGAGCCGGGGCCTACGGCCTTGATGAACAGGATCGCGACAATCATTTCAGGAAATACCCGAATGACGCTGAGTACAAATTTACCGCTGCCTGACAAGGGGCGCAAACGGGTCATATTGCTGGATGCCCAGAAGGCAAACGGAAGACAGATGAATGCGGATACGAAGGTTCCGAGAACGGAGATAACCAGCGTATCCAGCAGCCCGCGCAGCAAGTCCTCTCCTTCAGGAATGTACACGAATGACCAGTCAGGATGAAGAAAGCCGTCCAGTATAGCGAGAGAGACGTTTTTGGCGGTTCCCTGCAATCCTTCGAACTGCATCCCACGGAAAGCCCAAATATAAATGATGATCAGCAGAATGGCTATCGCCCATAAACGCAGTCTGGAGCGAAGAGGTCTGCGAAGTGTGGAATCATTCATAATAGTTTCCTCCGTAGCATGTTACTGCCGTAATCAATCGCCAAAACGATGACGAGGGTCAGTAGAATGATGATGCTTGCCCGGTCATACCGGAACAGGCCAAGCGAACGGTCGAGCAGCAGGCCGATACCGCCCGCGCCGACCAGTCCCAGAACAGATGCTGCGCGCACATTGACCTCAAAGGTGTACAGCAAGTAGGACACAAAATAGGGCAATGCCTGCGGTACGACACCGAAGGCAATCACCTGAATGCGGCTCGCACCAACGGCGGTCATGGCTTCCAGCGGGCCGGGATCAATGGCTTCAATGGCCTCGAACGTCAGCTTCGCAATGATGCCGAAGGAGAAGAAGAGCAGGGCGAGCATCCCTGCGAACGGCCCGATGCCGAACACCGCCACAAAGATGGAGGCAAACAGCAGATCGGGAACCGTCCGCACGAGGTTCAGGATCGTGCGCATCGGCAGCGAGATCAGCTTGCGCGGCATGATATTGTAGGCGCACAGCAGGGCGACGGGAATAGCCAGCAGCGCACCCAGCGTCGTGCCCACAATGGCAATCTGGATGGTTTCCAGCATCGGCTTCCAGATGGTGGGCAGGTAGCTCCAGTCAGGCGGGAACATTTCGCCCAGTAATTTGCCCATCTCCGGCAAACCGACGATCAACTGGTAAGGCGTAGCATCCGTATGAATGGAGCAGGCCACCAGCACCACGATAAAGATCATCCAGGTGGCGTAACGCTTGTAACGCCCCGGCAGGGGCGGCCCTGCGGGCGGCTTGGATTGCTGCGGCTGCGGCGGTCCGGCTTGTGGTGACGGCGGCGTCGAAGAGAGCGTCCGCGCAGTAGAGTCGGGGTTCATGATCCGACTCCCAGCAGCTCATCATGCTTGATGGCCCGGCCGTAGATTTCCGCGAAGGCGTCATCCGTAGCTTCCTCCGGCGTGCCGTCAAAGACGACCTCTCCGGCACGCAATCCAATGATCCGCGTCGCATATTCGCGCGCCAGATCAATGAAATGCAGATTAACGATGGTTGTAATCTTCATTTCACGGTTGATCCGTTGGAGGTCGTCCATGACCTGGCGGGTAGTCAGCGGATCAAGCGATGCGACAGGCTCGTCCGCGAGAATGATCTTGGCCTCCTGCGCCAGAGCGCGGGCAATGGATACGCGCTGCTGCTGCCCGCCGGACAGCTCATCGGCCCGGCTATAGGCTTTTTCACGAATGTTCACGCGTTCCAGCGCGGTTAGTGCCAGCTCGATATCCTCCTTCGGAAAAAGGCCCAGAATGGTCCGAAGCGTCGAATGATAGCCGACCCGGCCGGAAAGCACGTTGCGGAGTACGGTGGAACGCTTGACCAGATTGAAGCTTTGAAAAATCATGCCGATATCACGGCGAATGCGGCGCAGCTCGCTGCTTCCGGCAGATGTGACAGACCTGCCGCCTACAACAATGTCGCCGGAGGTAATATCATGCAGTCGATTAATGGAACGTAGTAGAGTGGACTTGCCCGCACCAGACAAGCCGACAATGACGACCATTTCGCCCTCTTTAATCGTCAGGTTAATATTGTTCAACCCTTTGGTGCCGTTCGGGTATGTTTTCGATACATTGCGGAATTCGATCATATGCTCCCAACTTTCTCCCCCGATGGGGTGGAATGAAAACAACACCGCCATGAATACATGGACGGTGCTGCCCTGTCATTCGTAAATCCTGTTTCGTAGCTACTGCTTCATTACAATTACGCGTATGCTCCTATTACTTAACTGCTTGGCCGACGGCTTCGGCATATTCACGAACAGAATCGAAGTTTTTATCGTCACCTTTTTCATAGCCTACATGCGTATAAATTTCTTTAATGATTTGACCGCCCTCCGGGTCTTTGGCGATATCTATAAAGGCTTGGCTGATTTTGTCTCTCCACGCCTGATCCATATCGGAACGAACGCTGACCGTGTCATTCGGAATTTTAGCGGTGTAATGAATGACGCGTGTTTTTTCGAATACATCCGGAATTTCCTTCTTCACCGTGTTGCGGGCATCCTGGAAAACAGCTACAGCATCAACCTGACCGTTCAGCAGCGCTAGGATAGCGGCATCATGGCCTTTGATCGTTACGCCCTGCACATCCGTGTCCGGGTCCACGCCAGCTTTCTTCAGCTCTGCTGCGGGATACACATAGCCTGCGGAGGAGGTTACATTTTGCCAGCCGACTTTTTTGCCTTTCAGGTCAGCCAGGCTTTGAATCGGAGAATCTTTTTTCACCACGATCATCGATTTATAAAAGTTTACTTTTTCAGCTGTGTCCTTGCCTGTGGCATCATCAATGCCGTAGCGTTGGGCTTGCAGCAGCAAATCTGCTGCTTTACGGTTATCGTGTGCCAGAACATAGGCATTCGGTGGAAGGAAACCTACATCTACCTGTTTGGAAGACATGGCTTCCACAATCGTGTTGTAGTCAGGAGAAACGGTTACTTTCACCGGAATTCCGAGCTTGTCGCCCAGCAGCTTTTCGAGCGGCTTGGCTTTAGCTTCGAGCGTATCTGCATTTTGGGAAGGAACGAACTGTACTTTTAACTCTGTAGGAACATAGGCTGTGCTTTCGCTTTTCGTGCCATCTGTGCCTGGAGTGGACGCGCTGTTGTTATTGCTCGCATTGGAGCCGCATGCTGCGAGACCCGCAGCCAGTGTGAAAGTCATGCACAAGGTCAGTGCTTTTTTAAACAAAATAATTTCCCCCTAAAAATAGTAATAACGAAAAATTGAAAAAGTCTGTAAATTCTGTGACAAACCAAATCTTAACAGCTAGTCCGGGCACTAGGGTAAAAAACATTCCTGACTTTGGTAAAAAGTATGTAAAATATATCTTATACTCTCTCATTTCTATTCATTTAACATTCTCTTAACAGTACCCTGTTAAACTTGTTCAAGCTCTATGACCGAAGCTGAAGGAGAGAACAGGATTGGATATTTCAGATATCAATAAAGAGGTACAACAGCAGACGCTATGTCCTGTGAGGGTGAAATTCCGTGTTATGGTTACGACCGATCTGCATGTCAGCTTGTGGAATTACGATTATTATACGGATCGGGAAACGTTGCAGTACGGTCTTGCGCAAACAGCCAGTCTAATCCAGGTGGCTCGGTCCGAGGTACCTAACCACCTGCTGCTGGATAACGGGGATGTTATTCAAGGCAATCCGATGGGGGATTATGCAGTACAACGTCTCCAACAGGACCCGAACGCCGTGCATCCTGCCTACAAAGCGATGAATCTGCTTGAGTACGAAGCGGCCAATATCGGGAATCACGAATTTAACTATGGATTGGAATATTTGCAGACTTGCCTTCAAGGAGCCAAGTTTCCTTATATCAATGCCAACATCTATATTCAGGCGGATACAGATATAGATACGAAGAAAGATATTTTTACAGATAGCCATACAGTCGTGGAAAAAGAACGAAATTACTTTACACCTTATCTGATACTGGACAAGACGGTGGAGGATGGAGCAGGCTTCAAGCATCTGTTGAAGGTGGGGATTATCGGGTTTGTGCCTCCGCAAATTATGCAATGGGACAAGGCTTGGCTGGAAGGGAAAATCATCGTCAAGGACATGCTGGAGACCGCGAGACGGTTTATTCCACAAATGAAGTCCGAGGGAGCCGACCTGATCATTGCCATGCCTCACGCGGGTTTTGAAGATATTCCTGAAACGCCGTATATGGAAAATGCGGTGCTGCATCTGAGCAGGGTGGAAGGAATTGACGCGATTCTGTTTGGTCATGCACATAAAGTATTCCCCGGCCCTTCGTTCGTTGGTCAAACGGGTGTGGACGCGGAGCGAGGCACCATCCATGATATTCCGGCGGTGGAGCCGGGCTTTTGGGGAGATCATCTGGGTATCATTGATCTGGACCTGACCCTTATGGATGGAACGTGGCAAGTGGCGGCCTCTTCTGCGGAGGTACGTCCGGTGTATGATTCGGTACGCAAGCAAGCGCTGGTGCAGCCGGATGCTGCCATTCAGCAGGCGGTTGCGGAAGAGCATGCCGGGACGCTGGATTATATCCGCGCTCCTGTTGGTAGCACAACGGTGGCAGTAAACAGCTATTTTGCCCAGGTGATGGACGATGCTTCCGTTCAACTCGTGAACGACGCACAAATGTGGTATGTGAAGCAGCAGATGCAGGGGAGTGAGTACGAAGGCTTGCCTGTGCTGTCGGCAGCGGCTCCCTTTAAAACAGGCGGCCGATATGGCCCTTCATATTATACCGATATTCCGGCGGGGACTTTGGCAATCAAGCATATCGCCGATCTGTACAATTTTCCAAACACACTGCATGTCGTTCGGCTGACCGGGGCAGAAATTCGGGAATGGCTCGAATGGTCTGCCGGACAATTCCGACAAATTGATCCGTATGCAGAACAGGAGCAGGAGCTGATTGATTCGGATTTTCCGAGCTTTAACTTCGATATCATTGACGGGATCAGGTACCAGATTGATGTGACGCAGCCCGCCAGATATGATGCTGCTGGAATATTGAAGGAGGCGAGTGCGCACAGAATCCTTCATATGACCTTGGATGGAGAACCATTGGATATGCAGCGAAGCTATTTGGTCGTCACGAACAACTATCGCGCGTTTTCCTCTACATTGGTCAATCCGGGCGGGGAACGCATCGTACTCGCTTCACCGGATGAGAATCGGCATGTGCTAACCGAATATGTACGGCATATGAAGACGTTGACGCCCCAAGCAGACGGTCACTGGTCCCTCGCGCCATGGCCGGGCCGCCCGCGTGTGACGTTCCTGACCTCACCGCAAGCAACGGATGCCGCCAAAGCCCATTCAGAGTTGCTTTATGAAGGATTAACCGCGGAGGGATACGCCAAATTTGCTCTGGATTTCGGGCGATCCTGAATTTTTTTGAAAAAAAATTTAATTTTAAAGTGATCCAAACGCAAAATAGTGACAAATTTGCAGAAGAAATTGCATCTGCGCCTGTTGAACCAACTACACCATCGGAACCCGCAGCTCCTGCTCCATCCGATACGATGAATCCAGCGCATGACGACTGTCTGGATGAAAGTGGATAGCCATATGCTGAAAATTAATGATAAAACGACACAAATGGACACCATTCCGTTCATATGGAGCGGTAAGACGTACATCCCTTTGCGTTACCTGGGTGAAGGTATTGGCGCTCAAGTGAAATGGGATGCAAAAACGCAAATGGTATGGGTGAAAGCCGGGAACGATACACTGAAATTCTGGGTAGGCAAAAACATTGTCCGACGTGAACGGAACACAGAAAAAGGCGGACATGAGCCTATGGCATCATATGTTAGCAAAGACTGTCCCTCCGGGGGCGGTCTTTTTGCACACGGATCATTTAAAATCGTACGAAATTCGTAATTTTATATGTCCTGAGTCGCGTTTAAGTTATTGACCTCCGTTATGATTAGACATATACTTTGATTAAACAAATTTTGGTTTAAAAGGTAATGAAAAAGTCACCATCATTTGATGGAGGGGGTGTCCCTTTGGAAAAAAACACCACGATTCGTGCAGAAATTGAAAAGTATATTCAGCGTGAAGGTATTTCCATGCAATGTTTCGCAGATGCGTCCAAAGTAAATCCGGGTACACTTAGCGGCATACTTAACCGGAACCCACCACGGCCTATCTCAGTCAATCAGCTTGATCTGATTACCGGGGCGATGGGTTTGGAAGAAGGATCTTTGTTCGAGATGTATGTAGATGAATGTTTTATTCATTCCTTACCACACTGGAGAAGGTTGCGTCCGTTTCTGCTCCGTTGTTCGGAGCTGAACAAGCTGGAATGTATTTGCAGTGTACTTGACTATCTGATGGATGATTTATCGAACATTCCGGCTATTTTTGATACCGCAGAAGCGATGTTTGAGGACGAGAGATATGAAGCGGCCATGCTTCTGTACAATTGTGTTATCGAGAGTGAGAAGTATACCCACTCCGAGCGGTTAGCGATCAGCTATTTCCGTATATTCCAGATTCAGATCAAGGATAACAAGCGGAGCTTGAAGGCTGCTGTGCAATTCCACTTGTACCGTAGTCGGTTGCCGGAAAATTATGCATTGGAAGGCTTACATATGCTATCTCAAGTGTTTGCGTTAAAAATGCAATGGTCCGAGATGGAAATGTATGCGGACGAGCTGCGAGAATTGGCTCATGCGCTATACCGCAATCGGAACCGCTTTGGAGATGAGCATCTGGAGTTGCTCAAACCGCTTGTCTACTATTATGCACAGGGTCATCTGCTCAAGGCCAGCTGCTATGAGTTTCAGGGCAGGTATGAGGAATCCAAGAAATGGATTGATGGGTATGCAGATTTGAGCTGGTTTGAAGGATTGGATGAGGAAGGTCAGAAAGTAGTGGACATGCATCGTGTGTACGCTCAAGGCAATCGGCTTTGTATCGAAATTAAAATGGGCAATACCTCTGCAATTTATGAATATATTACGTATTTGCGCGAGCATCCGGACGAGACGCTGGAAGGCTTGAATACGCTGCTTGAATCAGCGAACAGGTTCGGTTACTTTGTGGATGCCGAGCTGGGACTATTCAGCGAGCAACTTAAGAGCTTCTGGGAGCTTGCACCGGATCAATGGGACACTCACTACCGCAAGCATTTTAATGCATTCCGCTTCGCCTCCTTTTGCAAGGTGTATGCCGAATATCATTTTCGGAAGGGCGATTATGCAGAGGGACTGGGGCAAACACTGCATTGCTTACAGTTGTCTGTAGACAACAGCTATACTGAGCATATTATCGGTTGCATGGCTTTGTTTGAGCAGCATCGGAACTTTTCTACCCCGGAACAGCAGCATTTGTATCAGAAGTTTTGCCTGGGCGTGCGTGAAAATGAAAAGAATCATGCCTATGATCACAGCACCGGCGGGTATTTGTAATCTTTAGAATTCAAAATATATATCCCATTCTAGCGAGAATGCTCCTGGTCAAAAGGGAACGTTCTCGTTTTTTAATTCTATTCTTTTCTGTGACTTTTAGCATAGGAAGAACGCATTGCGCGTTGACAAGTTTCCCATGCGGGATTAGGATAAATGCAGCACAGTAAGTGAAGGAGAGCATGTGAAAATGACGATTCCCAAAACATTAACGATAGCCGGCTCCGACACCAGCGGCGGCGCGGGTATTCAGGCAGACCTGAAAACCTTTCAGGAGCTTGGCGTATATGGAATGACTGTATTGACAACCGTAGTTGCGATGGAACCCAAAACGTGGGACCATCTTGTATATCCTGTTGCGTTGGATGTGGTAGAAGCACAACTGCGTACGGTATTGGAAGGTATTGGATTTGACGCAATGAAAACGGGTATGCTCGGTTCCGTTGATATTATTGAACTGGTTGCCAGCCATCTGCGCAAGCATGATCTTAAACGGGTTGTTATTGATCCGGTTATGGTCTGCAAAGGTACGGATGAAGTGCTTCAGCCGGAAAATACAGAAGCAATGCTGGAATTTTTGATTCCGGGCGCTGACCTGGTCACGCCGAATTTATTCGAGGCTTCGCAACTGGCGAAGAACGGACCCATTACGACGCTGGAACAGATGCAGGAAGCAGCGGCGATTATCCATGAGCGCGGGGCGAAGCACGTGCTGATTAAGGACCGTGGCAAAATCCGTGCAGGTAAAGCGATGGATCTGCTTTATGACGGAATTACCTTCGACTGGTTCGAGGCGGATGTTGTGAAAACAAGCTTCACCCATGGTGCAGGCTGTACAACTTCGGCAGCGGTAACGGCTGGCTTGGCCCAAGGGCTGACTGTACGTGAAGCGGTGGATCAGGCCAAAAAATTCATTACACAGGCGATTGAAGGCAGCTTCAAGCTGAACGAATTCGTTGGTCCGACTCTGCATGCGGCACATCGTTTGCAAAATCATTAAAGCATGAATGCACTTATAAAATGGCTGCATTAGGTAGTGCATCTCCGATAGTTAGCGTTTAGGCTAGAGTCTTTAAGCCGCAATACTTGGTATTGCGGTTTTTGATGTATTTTTTTGGAATTATATCTTCCTGTTTACTCTAGTCGTACTGTATAATAAGCATCAGATTTATTAAATTTAGGGAGGACTCGAAGCAATGACATTATTCAGCCAAATGGCTTATACCCGACCAGAGCAAGCTGAAATTGAACAGCGGTTTAAAACGCTTTTGCAGCAGTTTCGTGAAGCGGACAGCGTAGAGCGTCAAAATGAAGTTATTCATGCCATTAATAAGCTGCGCAGTAACGTGGAAACGCAATTGCAATTAGTAGAGGTTCGGCACTCCATTGATACGGAGGACACATTTTACAAAGCAGAGCAAGAGTACGCTGATGATTTCATGCCAGTCATTCAGGAGTATGTAACCGATTACTATCGTGCATTGGTGGACTCGCCGTTCAGAGCCGAGCTAGAGAGCCAGTGGGGCAGCCAGCTTTTCAGTATTGCCGAGGTATCACTCAAGTCGTTCCACCCGGATATTATTGAGGATTTGCAGCAGGAAAATAAGCTGACCTCCGAATATGCTCAGCTTATTGCTTCAGCGAAGATCCCGTTCGAGGGAGAAGAACGCACATTGTCGCAGCTCCTGCCTTTTGAAATGGATACCAACCGGGAGACACGCAAACAGGCCTCCGAGGCCAAGTATCAATTTATGAGCGAGCATGAGGATGAACTGGATCGAATTTACGATGAACTGGTTAAGGTACGCACGCGCATGGCGCACAAGCTGGGCTACGATAACTTTGTAGAGCTGGGCTATGCCCGTTTGGGTCGTACCGATTACAATGCCACTATGGTTGCCAATTTTCGCGAACAAGTGCTGAAACATATCGTTCCGCTGGCAACAAAGCTCAAGGAACGCCAACGCGAGCGGATCGGAGTGGATCAGCTTCGCTATTATGATGAAGGCTTTAACTTTTTGTCAGGTAATCCTACACCCAAAGGCGATCCGGAGTGGATCATTCATAATGGAGCGCGTATGTATGAGGAGCTTTCATCGGAAACACATGAATTTTTCAGCTTTATGATCGAACGTGGGTTGATGGACCTGACTAGCAAAAAGGGCAAGCAAAGCGGAGGCTACTGCACATTTTTGAGCGAGTATGGCACGCCGTTTATTTTCTCCAACTTCAATGGTACATCCGGTGATATCGATGTGTTGACGCATGAAGCGGGCCATGCCTTTCAGGTGTACGAAAGTCGGCATTTTGAAATCCCCGAATACCACTGGCCAACCATGGAGGCGGCTGAAATTCATTCCATGAGTATGGAGTTTTTCGCATGGCCTTGGATGAAGCTGTTCTTCGAGGACGATACGGATAAATATCACTTTGAACATTTGTCCTCATCGTTGTTGTTTGTCCCTTACGGCGTAGCTGTGGATGAATTTCAGCATGCCGTATATGAACATCCAGACTGGACGCCAGCCGAACGTAAAAGCGCATGGCGCTCCATTGAACGCAAGTATAAACCGCATTTGGACTATGAAGGCAACGAGTATCTGGAGCGGGGCGGGTTCTGGCATAAGCAGGGACATATTTTCCAATCTCCGTTCTACTATATCGACTACACACTCGCACAATTGTGCGCATTCCAATTCTGGAAACGTATGAGCATCGACCGGACAGCTGCGTGGGAAGATTACTTGAAGCTGTGCCGTGCCGGGGGGAGTCGTTCTTTTACCGGCTTGGTGGAGCTGGCTGGTCTGATCTCGCCGTTCCAGGATGGATGTATCGCTTCTGTGATCGGAGAAATCGAAGCTTGGCTGAATAGCGTGGACGATAAAAAGCTGTAAGCTTAACCAAAAAGGGCATTTCGCTTACCTGTGAAGGCCTAAAGGCTTGCAGATGAGCTGTCCTTTTGGGTGGAAACAGAGCTGTTGCATGAAAAAAGCCGGGACCCTCTACATGATGTAGAAGTCCCCGGCTTTGTGTGATTTTGGAGTTGAAATAACTCTATTAAATCTTGGTGTTCAGCGGTTTGAGGTTGGCTTCAATGGAGGCGCGACGCGATTCCAAAAATGGCGGTAACGCCAGCGATTCACCCAGAAACTCCAGTTCTTCATCCGTATCAAAGCCGGGTCCATCGGTTGCCAATTCAAACAAAATGCCGTTCGGCTCACGGAAATACAATGAACGGAAGTAAAAGCGATCCACGAACCCTGAGCTGGAAATTTGCAGTTGGTTAATACGCTCTACCCATTGTTTGAGCTCTTCCTCAGTTTCAACACGGAAGGCTACATGATGCACACTGCCTCGTCCCGGGCGCTCTTGTGGAAGATCGTTACGTTCTTCCAGATGAACCTCGGTCCCGGTTCCACCTTCGCCGGTTTCATAGATGACCACATCAGGCTGCCCAGCAACGGTGGAAGGATAGGAGCCCTTTTTGCGGAAGCCCATCACCTGTTCCAGAATGAGGATCGTGTTCTCCGCTTTTGGAATGGTCAGATGAACCGGGCCAAGTCCGACGATGCCGTATTCAGCAGGGACAGGGCTTTTCTCCCAAGGCGTACCGCCCCGCACTCCGTTGTCATGCTGATCCGAAACCAGGAAGAAGCGCTGCCCTTCAAAATCCTCAAACGAAAGCGCCAAACGTCCCGCTTGATCCGTAATTTCACCATGTTTTACATCCAATTGCTCGAAACGGTCTTTCCAGTAATCCAGTGCCTTGTCATTCGGTACCCGCAGGGAAAGCGCCGAAATGCTGTTATTCCCCGTACGAGTTTGCCCAGCATGCGGAATCTCAAAGAAAGTGACTTCGGTGCCAGCCGTTCCGCGCTCATCTCCATAAAAGAGGTGATAAACGCTCACATCATCCTGGTTCACCGTTTTCTTAATGAGTCGAAGACCCATTACCTGAGTATAAAAATCAACATTCTTAGCCGCCGCCGCCGTAATCGCCGAAACGTGATGCAATCCTAACAGTTTCATGTCATTGTCCTCCTTGGTTTTATATGATTAGCATGTAAAAGCGAAATGAACAGTAGTAAACGTTGCTTAATATTTATTGTCTTGATATTAAGATATATTATTTTGGAGCGATTGTCAACTCAAATTACGTATCCTGGCTCCAAGAACTGTAGGGGAAAAGAAATACAAAATAATGCATAATCATGTAAAATAAATACTAAAAAGCAGATTGGGAATTTATTTAAAAGGAGTGTGTTCGTTGTATACGGATAAGGATTTAACCATTAGGCCCGTTACAGAAGAAGACTTACAGGCTCTTTGGACGTTAACTTATAAAGAAGAAGCACCGGAATGGAAGCAGTGGGATGCACCTTATTATGAACATAAGACACTTTCTTTTGATGATTATTTAAAAGATAAGGAAAAGCGAATCGGGCAAGATGACTTTTGGCTCATTGAAGTGGAAGGTAAGATCATTGGATCGGTTAGCTACTATTGGGAGCATAAGCCTTCCCAATGGCTTGAAATGGGGATAGGTATCTTTGATTCACAGTATTGGAGCGGTGGGTTTGGTACCAGGGCATTGCGACTGTGGATCACGCATTTGTTTAATACACTACCTCTAGTAAGAGTAGGCTTTACAACCTGGTCAGGAAACTATCGGATGATGAAGGTTGGGGAGAAGCTAGGGATGACCTTGGAGGCCCGGCTTCGAAAGTGCAGATATTATAATGGAGAGTATTATGATTCGATCCGAATGGGGCTTTTACGGGAAGAGTGGAAGTCGTAAGCTCCTGATTCAAAATTTTTAAAATCAAGTAGATCAAGCTGTTGGGAATGCTCCTGACGGCTTTTTTTCCATGTTTTGTTCATTTCAAAAGATTTGACAGATACGCGAGGACTGATATAATTTATGCTAGTTCATTTTGATAATGATTATCATTATTGGAGGGGAGGACAGGGCCGAAGCTTGGTACAGGTTGTTGGAGAACAGGCTCCCTTGGTTAGAACATGAAATTGCGTTATTTAATACTGGCTGTTCTGGTACTGGCCTTCGCCTCGGTTTTTATCGGTGTTCACGATGTAACTCCACTTGATGTGTTCCACTTAACCGAGGATCAGGCGCAGGTACTCCTGATTAGCAGATTCCCACGTTTGATCAGTATCATTATCGCAGGGGCGAATATGAGTATCTGTGGGCTCATTATGCAGCAGCTTACCCGGAACCGATTTGTATCTCCCACCACTGCAGGGACGATGGATGCGGCACGATTGGGTGTGCTGATGGCTATTATGGTGTTTGGAGCGGCGGGATTTTGGACGAAGATGCTGACGGCTTTCGGGTTTGCCCTGGCGGGGACACTGATTTTCATGAAAATACTGGATAAAATCCGTTTCAAGGACCCGGTATTTATCCCGCTGGTCGGTTTAATGTTCGGGGGCATTTTAAATTCGGTGACGACCTTTTTCGCCTATAAATACAATCTGATCCAGAGCATTTCCTCGTGGATGCAGGGTGATTTTTCACTGGTGATGAGTGGTCGCTATGAGATGCTGTATCTTAGTGTTCCTTTGGTTGCATTAGCGTACATATATGCGAATCGTTTCACAATTGCAGGCATGGGCGAGGATTTTGCGGCAAATTTGGGCGTACATTACAAGCGCACCGTCAACGTTGGTCTGGTGATCGTGGCTTTGGTTTCCTCCGTAGTCATATTGACCGTGGGAACGATCCCTTTTCTGGGGCTGGTTGTACCCAATCTGGTCAGCATGTATATGGGCGATAATCTGAAAAAAAGTTTGGCCCATACCGCGACCTTGGGCGCCGTCTTTGTGCTGTTTTGCGATATTTTGGGACGGGTCATCATTTATCCGTATGAAATATCTGTAGGGCTTACGGTTGGTGTGATCGGAAGCGCGTTGTTCTTGTATTTGCTGTTGAGGAGAAGGGCTTATGAATCCTAAATTAAAAATCGGCATATTAGCCGCTGCCGCGCTTCTGTTGATTGCTGCTTTCGTGTTTATAGATCTTCCGCATAACTGGCACTACGCGCTGCCGCGAAGATTGAAAAAGATCGCAGCCTTCATCCTGACAGGTGGATCGATTGCTTTTGCAACGGTTATTTTCCAGACGATTACCAATAACAAAATTTTGACCCCGGGCATTATCGGACTGGATTCACTGTATATGCTGGTTCAGACGACCATTGTTTTTGCATTTGGCTCCGTGCCGTTCATTTCGACTAGCCGGGAGCTGAATTTCTTATTATCTGTGGGACTGATGGTGCTGTTCGCGGGTTTATTGTACAAATTAATTTTTCGCAAGGACGGACGCGGGATTTATGTACTTCTGCTGATCGGACTGGTGTTCGGCACGCTGTTCAACAGTTTATCTACCTTTATGGAAGTGCTGATTGATCCGAACGAATATGCCAAGATTCAGGACAAAAGCTTTGCCAGCTTTAGCAATGTGAACACTGAGCTGCTGTGGCTGTCCGTCGTGATTCTTGTGCTCGTATTCGCTTATGCGTGGAGGTTCATCAAGTATCTGGATGTGCTGTCGCTCGGACGGGAGCATGCGATTAATTTGGGATTACCGTACGGTTTTATTATTAAAAGATTGCTGGTGATCGTAGCGATTCTCATCTCCATTTCCACGGCACTTGTCGGACCGATTACGTTTCTAGGATTAATTGTGGCCAATGTGGCTTATCAAGTAATGAAGACCTATCGGCACAGATATATTATTCCGGCCTCCATCTGTGTCAGTGTCATTGCATTGGCAGGATGCCAACTGCTGGCAGAGAGAGTATTCGACTTATCGACAACGGTCAGCGTCATTATTAACTTTATCGGGGGGGTGTACTTCCTGTACCTTTTGCTGCGGGAGAATAAATCATGGTAGAAGTCAAAAACGTATCCAAACGCTACGGGAATAAAAATGTGGTGGATCAGGTATCCGTCATTGTACCGAAAGGCACGATTACCTCCTTTATTGGACCTAACGGCGCGGGAAAAAGCACTTTGTTGTCGATGATCAGTCGTCTGACAGACAGCGATGAGGGTGAAATCCTGATTGACGGGCAGGCCGTGAGCCTGACGAAAAGTGAGGAGCTGGCTCGGAAGATATCCATTTTAAAACAGACCAATGATGTCAATATCCGCTTAACCGTGAAGGAGCTGGTCAGCTTCGGCCGTTTTCCGTATTCCCAGGGTAGATTGAACAGCGAGGATCGCAAAATGGTGGAGCAGTCTATGGCCTACATGGGGCTGGAGGATATGAAGGACAAGCATATTGATTTGCTTAGTGGGGGACAGCGACAGCGGGCTTTTATTGCCATGATTTTGGCTCAGGACACAGAATACATACTGCTCGATGAGCCGCTGAACAATTTGGATATGAAGCATTCGGTTCAGATTATGAAAACGCTACGCGGTTTGGTGGATGATCTCGGCAAAACGATTCTGGTCGTGCTTCACGACATTAATTTCGCATCCTGCTATTCGGACTATATTGTGGGGATGAAGGACGGCAGGCTGCTGAAGCAGGGAACCGCTGACGAAATGATTGATAGTCAGGTATTAAAGGATTTGTACGATATGGATATTCCGATTCAACAGATCGGGGAACATAAAATTTGCGTTTATTTCACTTAGGGGGAATGTTAAATGAAGAAAAATATGATGTTTTTAACGCTCATGCTTGCATTGGTACTGATCGTGTCAGCCTGTGGCAAAGCGGCTCCAGCTACACAGGAAGCGACTGGCAACGGTTCATCTTCTGCTGCAACAACAGAATCCAAAACCATCGAGGTTAAACATGCACTGGATGAAAACCCGGTCCAAGTCAAAGTTAACCCGAAAAATGTCGTTGTTTTTGATTTTGGCTCATTGGATACATTGGATAAGCTGGGTGTTGACGTTGCGGCGGTAGCGCAGCAGGATCTTCCTACGTATTTGAGCAAATATAAAGATTCCAAATATGCAAGTGCAGGCACGCTGTTTGAACCGGATTACGAGAAGATCAGCGATCTGTCTCCTGAATTGATCATCATCGGTGGCAGACAAGCAGATGCGTACAAAGAATTGAGCAAAATTGCACCAACCATTTCGTTGGCTGTAGACACCAAGGATTATATAAACTCCTTTAAGAAAAACGTTGAAACACTGGGTCAAATCTTCAACAAAGAGGATGCTGCCAAGCAGGAACTGGCTGCGATTGATAGCTCCATCAAGGCCGTACATGACAAGGCGGTAGCGAGCAAAGCTAAAGGACTGATCGTGCTGACGAATGAAGGAAGCCTGAGCGCATATGGCTCACAATCCCGCTTCGGTATCATTCATGATGCTTTTGGCGTAACCCCTGTGGATCCTGACATTAAAGTATCCACGCATGGACAAAAGGTTTCTTTTGAATACGTACAGCAAAAAAATCCGGATTACATCTTTGTCGTTGACCGTGGAGCAGTCGTGGTAGAGGAAGGCAAGGAACAGGTTACAGGCAAACAAACGATTGAAAACGAGCTGGTGAAGAAAACCAATGCATTTAAAAACGGTCATATTGTGTATCTTGACCCGAACTACTGGTACTTGTCAGGTAATGGTCTGGAATCCGTGTCCGAAATGATCAAGGAAATGGATGCCGCGCTGTAATGGATAACTTGTACACGATGGAGATTTGCATACGATGAAAGGTCATCTAGATTTCCAGTGTCAATTCCCCGAGGCCATCAAGTGGTTGTTCCGATAGCACGAATGTAATATGGACTTTATGCAATAATCCCAAAGGATTGGAGATCGTGGAGTCTCTATGCCCTTTGGGGTTATTTTTTGCGTATAATAGAGTAATATTCAAAATTTAATGTTAAACGCTAATGAAAGTGAGGGAACCAATAGATGAAGAAAAATCGTCTGGGGTCTTCGGATTTGCTGGTAGGCGAGATTGGCTTGGGCTGTATGTCGGTCGGTACGGAGGAACAGCAAGGTGTTTACCTGATCCATGAAGCGCTGGATCGGGGCGTGAACCTGCTGGATACGGCGGATTTATACCATCACGGACGTAATGAGGAAATTGTGGGGGCAGCAATTCGTGGACGGCGTCAAGATGTCGTTTTGGCGACCAAGGTGGGTAATCGGCGTATGCCGGGCCAAGTGGGCTGGGGGTGGGACCCGTCCAAGGAGTATATTCTGTCTGCGGTCAAAGAAAGCCTGCGCCGTCTGGGAACGGACTATATCGACCTGTATCAGCTTCACGGTGGGACGATTGACGATCCCATCGACGAAACGATTGAAGCTTTTGAACAGCTCAAAAGGGAGGGGGTCATCCGTTATTATGGCATTTCTTCGATTCGTCCTCACGTCATCCGTGAATATGTCGAGCGTTCGAATATCGTCAGCGTCATGAATCAATATAGCTTGCTGGACCGTCGGGCAGAGGAAGAGGTACTGTCATTACTTCAGGATCGGGGAATCAGCGTCATTGCACGCGGGCCTGTTGCCAGCGGCGTATTGACCGACGAAGGAGAAGGCAAGGTAGCCAAGGGCTATCTGGACTACGAAGAGGCAGAGCTGCTGGACTTACGCAAGCAATTAAAGGCATTTACGAGTGCAGAGCGCAGCATGGGGCAGACAGCTATCCGTTATAGCCTGTCTCACCCGGCTGTTGCTGCTGTCATCCCGGGTGCAAGCTCACGGGGACAATTGGAGCATAATATCGCAGCAGCCAGTATCCCGCCGTTATCCAAGCAGGAGCGGGAGGCACTACAGCAAATTAGCCGGGCTAACCGCTATGATGCGCAATACCGTTAATATGAGCACACGTAGGGCAGAGGGGATCTTTGTCACACGGTTGGAAATGCGATTTGCCAGCCGATAAATTGGTTCATACTTTTGAACGTGTACTTGCCATAGTTGCAATATATGAAAGAACCATTACAATATAAGAATAAGCTCAGGTTTATAATCCATATTTGGTTATGGAGACGTTCATAAATATACTCTAGGAGGAACCAACAAATGGAACGCATCGAATCACAGCAGCAGTATCAGGATTTGATTAACGGTGACGGCTTGACGGTCGTAAAATTTGATACAACCTGGTGTCCGGATTGCAAAACACTGGATAAATTCATGGGTGGCATTATCGAGGAAAATGCAGATAAGCGCTTTTTTGCGCTTGATGCTGAGAAATTCCAGCCGATTGCTGAAGAAAACCAGGTACGTGGAATCCCGAGCCTGCTCGTTTTCCGTAACGGCGAAAAAATTGCTCATTTGCACAGCAAATATGCCAAGACGCCAGCACAAATCTCCGAATACCTGACCACGTTGGAATCAAAACAATAATCAGAACGAATAATAGAGATAGTTCCAGACTATCTTTCCTTTCAGCAAAATAGTAAAAGGGATATCCAAGGACTGATCATTCAGGCCATATGGATATCCCTTTTTAGTTATCGGTACCAAACAACGGCTTATAAAATAATGAAAAAGAACACAGCCGCCAGCACGAAGCGGTAAATGGCGAATGTAGTCAGGCTCAAGCGTTTGAGCAGACCGAGGAACGTTTTGATCGCCAGCATTCCGACGATAAAGGCAGTGATAAAGCCTGCCGCGAACACCGGAAAATCACTCATAGACAGATGATCCATACTTTTGATCATATCAATACCCGATGCACCCAGCATGACCGGAACAGATACGAGGAATGTAAATTCCGCGGCTGCCGTATGGCTTACACGTGCGAATAGGCCCCCAGACATGGTTGAGCCTGAACGGGAGAATCCTGGCCATAGAGCTAGGACTTGGAACATACCGATGGTAAATGCTTGTTTGTATGTGATCTCATCCAGCGTATGTGATCTAATAGGCGGATGAAATTTCTCAGCTGCGATCATTAGCAGGCCCCCGATAACCAAACTGTACAAAACCGTTTCAGGACCAAACAGGTACTGCTTGATTACATCACGGAACAGTACGCCAATTAGCCCCGCTGGGATCATGGCTAAAATAATATGTAACAGGTTTAGACGTGGCTGGCTCGAGATTTTGCGTCTGAAATCAAATAAGCTTAGGAACCTGCGCCAGTACAATACGACAACCGCCAGCACAGCACCCAACTGCACAATAACCTCGAACGTTTTGACTGTATCATTCTCCGTGTTTAACCCCAGAAGATCAGCCGTCAGGATCATATGACCCGTCGAAGAGACCGGCAAAAACTCTGTCAGCCCTTCAATAATACCCATAATAATAGATGATAAAATATCCACTTTATTAGTTCCTCCTTACACGCGTGCAGGGCAAACGGCCTAAGCCGTTTGCCCTGGAAGTATGTCATTTCAGTAGGAGTGAACGCAAGTGTCAAGTGCACAGTGCAAGCCGCTCAGGTCACAGCGGTTCACTCCTGGGAAGAAGTGTCAGATTCCGCTTCCAACTCGGATACAGGAGATTCATTGTGCAGAATAATCTCCACTCGTCGAATACGATTTTTACCCATTTCACGAATGATAAATTTCACATCATCTTCTATGAATTCCTTGCCCTGTCTCGGTTCCGGAACCCGACTATACACCCACCCTCCGACAGTATCCACGTCCTCATCGTCCAACGTCAAGCCAGTCAGATCACTCAAATCGGAAAGCATCACCTTGCCATCCATCAAATAACTGTTCTCCGTTAATTTCTCGATTTCCTTCCGTTCATCCTTATCGAATTCGTCACGGATTTCGCCAACAATTTCCTCCAAAATGTCCTCAATAGTAATCAGACCGGAGGTTCCGCCGTATTCATCGACGAGTAGGGCGATATGAACCTGCTCCTTCTGCATGCGTTTGAGCAGCGTGTTGACAGGTATAACTTCCGGAACAGTCAGGATCGGTTGAATCAGACTATTGAAATCAAGCTCAGGGTTGCGGTCATACTCAAGGAACAACTGCTTGGTATTAATCATACCGATGATCTGATCCTTGTTCTCTGTCGCCACCGGAAAACGGGTATACTGCTCTTCGTGAATGGTCAGCATGTTTTCTTTCAGCGAGCGATTCGTAAACAAGCATACCATATCTGTACGTGGCACCATAATTTCTTTGGCAACGGTCTCGTCAAAAGCAAAGATACGATTCACGTAGCCATATTCGGTGTTATTGATCTTACCACTTTCCACGCTTTCGGACAAAATGATCTGAATTTCCTCCTGAGAATGCGCTTCCTCATGCTCGCTTGCCGGTTGAAGACCAAACAAACGAACCAAACGGTTGGCCGAGCCATTCAGGAGCCAGATAAACGGATACATAATCCGGTTAAACCATACGATGACCGGGGAGGTCAACAAGCTTACTGCTTCCGCTTTGCGGATCGCCAGCGTTTTGGGAGCCAGTTCACCGATAACCACGTGCAGGTAAGTTACAATGACAAATGAAATAATAAAGGCCAGGATATGTGAAAATTCCCCATTGATGTTGAGCTGTTGAAAGAGAGGCTCCAGCAATTTGACCACGGTCGGTTCACCGAGCCAGCCGAGTCCCAACGCTGTAATCGTAATACCAAGCTGACAGGCGGACAGGTAGCCGTCCAGATTATTGACGACCTTTTGTAGCGCCAGTGCGTTTTTACGGTTCTCCACTACCAGCTGATCGACCCGGCTGGAACGGATTTTAATAATCGCAAACTCGGTAGCCACGAAGAAAGCACTAAATATAATCAACACCGCGAACAAAAATAGACTGACACCTATACCCATGTAATTTTCACTCATCCCTTTTTCGTTCAATTTTTAATGAACTCCATTTTAAGTTCACTTGAACTTATTTTAAGAACTTAAAAGCAAATATACAAGGTTCATATCCAATCATAGCAGGTCACCTGCCTCCAATTTGTACGGAAAATAAGGCGAAACAGAACCCGCACGGACCATTGCTTCACTTTACAAGCCTAGTTTATGGGCGTATGATGAGTTCAAATGAACTTGAAATGGTTTAAAGGGAGGAAAGCAGATGGAGTCTTTTACCCTCACACGCCGTGATATGGCCCATTTGCTGCTGGCGATGGAAGGTCGCCGCGAATTGCAGCCGTTGGCCGTTCTTCAGGATGCCTGGAGACGCACCCATATCCATCCGGGCCGTCCCGGCAGTACGATGCCGACATTTTTGTATACTGAGGTAACGCCTGTGCTGGATAAAATTATCAAGGGCAAACACAGCGCAGCTTTTTCGCTACAGGAAATCGTTTCTCTCGGCCAACTGGTCGAGTATAGTCATGTTTCATTGGCCTCTATGCAGAATTGGGTCAAACGCGACTTCAAGGAATTTCTCGGATCACCGAAGATCGGTAAAAAATATTCAGTCAACCAGGCCGCACTGCTGCTCATTGTGGAGGATTTGAAATCATGCCTTGATTTTGAATCCATCCGTCAGTTATTTCATATCCTGTTCCAACAGCCGGAGGATGATACGGATGATCTAATCCAGCCGGTCGATTTGTACGCTGCTTATTCAACCTTGTTTGAGGAGCTGGATGCGAATGGAGATCAACTGCTGGATGTGGCAGGAGCCGTGCTTGCCAAAGAAAACGGGAATTCCGCTACAGGGCAGCAGCGTCAGGAAGGTGCGACGGAGGAATTGCTGATTCAGGCGGCAGATCAATACACGAGTCGTTTGCAGCATTTGACCCCTATCCAGTGTCAAGCCGTTCGGAATACATTGCTGGTAGCTGCGGTATCGGTGCAAAATAGTTATTTTTTGTCCATGGCACGCAGGTATGTGAATGCAACGTTGTTTCTGGACTTTCAAGGGTAGATCAGGATTGGCGCTAGAAGCCGATCCTATTTTTTTGCCCTTTTTCGAGTATTGTCTACCCTTTTGGAGACTGAAAAAGTATACAAAAGAGGTATATACACTAAAACGCTGTCAAAGATACAATAAACATATATCATCCAGCAATTGGAAAAACTTAGAATATCTCTTCCAAAGCATCTGGATACACACAGGAGGTAATGGCATGTCCGATGTCTCCATCATCATTTGTACCCGCAATCGGATCGAAGATCTGACACGCTGTATACAATCTATTGCAGGACAGCAGCAGCTGGAGCATACGGCTGTAGAGCTGCTGATTGTGGATGACGGCGATATTTCCGACCAACAGGTCGAGCTGTACCGTGACATGGTATCCGGCTTGTCTCAAGGCATTTTGAAGTATCATAAAAAAAGTCGTCCCGGCGTTTGGTTGTCCCGCTATGAAGCGTTGTCTCTCGTACGGTATGATATCGTGCTGTATTTTGACGATGATGCCGAACTGGATGATAAACTCTATATCCGGCGCTTGCTCGATACCTATGATCAGGATGAAACGATTGTGGGTGTTGGAGGGATTGCAAAGGGACTACATTCGAGCCGGGCAGGGAAGCTGCTGGGCATTTTGACATTTCAGATGTCTCCGTCTCTTGGCAAGCTTTCGCCCAGTAGCCTGGCAGGTTCATTGCTGCGCTGGGGAGAAGCGACGGAGGTTTTTGATACGGAATTTTTTCATGGCTGCAACATGTCGTTCCGGCGGGATGCGCTTCGGGATATGAAGCCGTATCCGTGGATGACCAGCTATGCCGTGGCTGACGATTTGTACATGTGCCAGTTGGCGAGCCGTTATGGCAAACTGGTTATCAATCCCGACTTGACGATCATTCATCACGAATCCCCAAGCTCGCGCGATAAGGCGGGCAAAGTAGCCAAGGCTACAGCGATCAATCACTATTATTTTCTTGCTCTGAAAAAGGCGGGAGCCATCCAGTACGGAGCGCTTTTATGGACCTTGTCCTACCTGATGTTCAAGGAAATACTACGCCGTAACTTTAATGCCGCAGAAGGATACAAGCAGGGGGTGCTGTTCATTCTGAACCCGCGCAAGCAAAAATATAACGAATATTTAGGCCCGGCGGTTCAGTAATCTGATTCCACACACATTTTCAGGATAAAGGGGGAGTATGATGTTAAGCTTGTCCATTGCCCTGTGCACCCGAAATCGGGTTGACGATCTGACCCGATGCATTAATTCAATAGCTATTGGTGGGGCACCGGAGGCATGTGAAACCGAGCTGTGGATTATTGATGATGGAGAACTGCCGAGGCATGTGCTGGAACGTTATGAACGTCAGTTGGGCAGAGCGGGAATTACCTACCGATATCATCGCAAGGAGCAGCCGGGATTATGGTTATCTCGTGTAAAGACAGCTGAACTTGCGCAGGGCGACATCATTTTGTTTCTTGACGATGATGTTGAGCTGCCAAACAACTATTTGAACGAGCTGATACGCACCTATGAGGCTTATCCGCAGGCCGCTGGTGTCGGTGGCATTGCGAAGGGAATGAGCAACAGCTTCATGGGGACCATTCGTTGCCTGCTATCATTCCAGCAGTCCTTGTCCAAAGGCAAGCTGTCTCTCAGCGGTCAATCCGGCTCGATGTACAACTGGCACAAGGCGAAAAAGACGTTTCGAACCGAGTTTTTTCACGGCTGCAATATGTCATTTCGTCGTGAGGCGATTCGCAGTCTGGAGCCGGTACCTTGGCTGCAAAGCTATAGCGTAGGGGAAGACCTGTTACTGTCGCGCATTGCCATGAAAAGCGGCCCGCTGTACATTAACCCGGCGCTTACGCTCCTTCACCACGAATCGCCGTCCTCGCGCGACAATATGGAGCAGGTCACTTATATGCGGGTGATGAATCATATTCATCTGCTGCGGGACGAGCGATCTGGTCCGATTGGCTATGCTGCGCTGTATTGGACGACGCTGTATCAAATTTTGAGAGAGAAGCCCAAGAAAAATCATACTGCCATTCAAGGCTACAGAAAAGCGCTGAAGGCGATTTTTTCAAGTCCGGAGGAGCCTGTTGGCGGAGATCAGCTGCCTGAACGCAATTCCAAAAAAACGGTAGGCTGATGGAGGTGCGGCAGGAGCGCGATGTGAACATAGAGACGAGAGGCTTAATAAGGAACAGGAGTTGGACGTAACATGAGCACATGGACAGCAGCAAGGAAAGTATTCACGGGTGACAGTCTCGCCAAAACGATCATGCGCACGAGTTTTAACAATTTTTTCGTGCTGATCGTCACGACCCTGACTTCCATCCTGACCGCACGTATGCTCGGAGTCGAGGGGAAAGGAGAACTGGCGGCGGTTCTGTTCTGGCCTACGCTGATCGGTAGCGTGCTGAGCTTCGGCTTGCCTACGTCGCTGATTTATAACCTCAAGAAGAAAACAGGCACGACGGAGGAGCTGGTGGCGCTGTCGCTGTGGATTCAGTTGCCTGCCAGCTTGCTGGCGGGAGCTGTAGCGTGGATATGTATGCCGCTATGGCTGAACGGCTATGGTGCGGATATCGTTCACCTGTCACAGCTCTATTGTGCGGCGGCGGTTCCGCTGGCGGTGCTTACGGCACTGACAACGGCATTGTCGCAAGGACTGGATCGGTTTAGCGTATATAACGGTCTGCTGTTTTACTATCCGCTGCTGAACTTCATCGGTCTGGTGACATTATGGCTGATGGGGCTGCTCAATGTGCAGTTGGCAGGGGCCGTGAATTTTGCCGCGAGTTTCCTTGCGCTGGTATGGGCGTTCTTCCGTTTGCGCAAGCATATGAATTTGCGTACTTTCCGCCTGTTCACCAGCCGCCAGGTGCTCCGCCCTTATTATAGCTATGGAGCGAGAGTCTACGGGATGGAATTGATGGGGACGCTGTCCACCCAAACAGACAAAATCGTCATCGTGGCGCTGCTGTCCCCCAAGGCGTTTGGTCTGTACTCTGTCGTCTATGCTCTGTCGCGTGTGTTCAATGTGGTGCAGAACGCTGTTACGAATGTAACCTTTCCGAAGGTGACTGGAATGGAGCACAGCAAAATTGTCGAAACCGTCGGTCGTGCTTTTCGCATCTCCATGGCTGCGATGCTGATCGTCATCGTGCCTGCTTTGTTCATTGGACGATACATGCTGGGCTTGCTGTACGGCCCCGCTTTTCTGGAAGCATCGTTAACCTTCTATCTGCTGTCACTGGAGTGCATCATCGGAGGCGGCTCATGGATTCTGGCTTCGGCCTTCAACGCACTGGGTCGGCCAGGGCTGGTGCTGTTCCGGCAAATTGTAGCCTATGCGATCACCGTCGGTCTATTTTTTATTTGTACACCGATCTTTGGTCTGGACGGCATTGCGATTGCTTTGCTCGTAGGCGCTTGTGTACGGTTGGCGTTCTCACTGTTCTCGTTCCCCATGTTTTTCGATGTTCCGTTATCACGGATCATTTTTGATAAAAGTGATATCACATTTGTCATTCAGACCATACAAAAGAAGCGCAGGAAGGGAGAACTGAAAGATGCCGAATTCGCATCCCATGGCTAAACTGAAAAATAAGCTGAGCGTCATTCTCGACGTAGTCCCCCAAGGTTCGAACATCATTTATGTTGACTACCCCGTGTATAACAACGGTGGGGACGTGCTCATCATGAAAGGCACCGAGGCGTTCTTCAAGGATAACGGTATCCGTGTTCGTGCCCGTTACAGTGCTATGGATATTCCCGATCAGCTTCAAATTCCGGGAGACTGGATTATCGTGTGTCACGGAGGTGGCAATTTCGGTGATTTATATTCAAATCACCAAAATCTGCGGGAACGCATCGTACGGGATTTTCCGAGCCACCGCATTGTAATCATGCCGCAGACGATCCATTTTCAATCTGAACAGAAGGGGAATGAGGTCGCTGCGCTGTTCAATGCTCACCCGGATCTACATATGTTTGTGCGGGATACACGTTCATATCAGTGGGCCAAGGAGAAGCTGAATCAGTGCAGCATCACGCTATGCCCGGACATGGCGCACCAGCTCTGGCCGTTGAAGCCGACTACGGAAACGGTCAAGGACGTACTGTACTTCCTGCGCACGGATATTGAAACCGTAGGAGGGCAAAAGCAATTCGACGACGAGGCAGATGCCGCCCACCGTCTGGACTGGGATACTCTGTTCACTCCGCTGGAAGTGAAAGGGATCGTCTACTTCCAGAAGTTTTACCGTCTGGACAAGAAAATCGGCGGTCCGCTGCCTACACGTACCTTTTGGTACAAGTACACCGACCACCTCATGAACAAGGCGGTTACGCTGTTCAGCTCTTACCGCGAGGTGCGCACCTCACGGCTGCACGGTCATATCCTGGCCTGCCTGCTCGATATGCCGCATGTCGTCATTGATAATTCGTACGGCAAAAACTCGCAGTATTATAACACCTGGACACAGCCCAATCCCAAAGCGAAGCTGTTCAGCGATACACCTGATGCGCTGGAGCAGCCGTCTTAATCTCTATTCCTCCGCACCATAAACTCCCAAAAAGCCTCCTGACCATTTACTGGCTCAGGGGGCCTTTTACTTTGGAAAGCTGATTATTTATCATTTCCTAATGTCATAGGAAATTCGTTTAATATCTCTGACATCCTTTGTCGTTTACAATGAATTCATAGAGTTTACAGGGAAGGTGATATGGGCAAAGTGTGGTGGAAGGGGGGAGATCATCAATGAACAATCGTCAAATCAGTATACTTCTTCGTATTCTCTTTGGAAACGATCCACTTACCGGCAGTTCCATTGCGAAAGAATTTTTGGTCAGTGCCAGAACCGTTCGTTCGGATATTAAGCTGCTGAATAACGAATTGTCTAAATATAAAGTCCAGATTCATTCATCGAAGCAAGTCGGCTATTATATCGAGCCCAGAGATAAGAAAATCATTAGAGGTATTTTCGAGGAGTTCAATCTCACGGATCAGGAGACGGATGTACCGAATACGCCTATTGAAAGAACCGTGTATATCGTGCTCAAGCTCTTGTTTTCAACCGACTATATAACGATGGAAACTATAGCCGATGATATCTACGTTTCCAAGACGACCATTAATTATGATATCAAGCGAGTGAGTGAAGTCGTTCATAGCTTTCCAAGCTTGCAGTTAACGGTATCTCAAACCAAAGGCTTATTGCTGTCGGGAAATGAAATTTCCAAGCGGGCGCTTCTATACCATGCTCTACAGCAGGGGACAACAGGCAAGCACTTGGAAATTATGAATCGCATAAAATATCTGTTCAAGGAACCCCATGTCTATGATGATCTTATTGAGTTCCAGAAGCTAGTTATGAATATGCTTAATTCTTACGGGTACTTCCTAACCGATCAGGACATTTTCTCCTTGTTTATAGATTTTTTTATCAGCATGAAGCGCAGCCAGACGGGATTTATTATAGATCAACAGATTGAGGAAGAGCTGGACCCGGATATTGTGAAAATTGTCTTGGCGGGTATGAGCAAGCTTATGGCTGAACCGGAGGAAAATGAACTGAAGTATCTACAGCAACGCTTCCAATCCAAGCGGCTGTTAAATGTGAAAAATGATGATTCACATACACAGAACCAAGAAGCCGTTGACATTGTGAAGCACTTATTGGTCGAGATACGAAGTAAATTTGGTATTAATTTTCTGAACAATGAGAATTTGACCCATAATCTTATTCAACATATAAGTCCACTGATCTATCGTTTGAAAACGCATACTTTTGAGATTAACCCCTTAAAAGAGGAAACGCGAAGAAAGTATCCTTTTGCCTTTGAGCTATCGAATGTCCTTGTACCTATCATTAAAGAAAGGTATGGGCTAACGATTAATGAATCAGAGCTGACCTACATTTCATTACACCTTGCCGTGGCGCTGGAAGAAGTGTTTGACAAGCCTGTGGTTGCCATTATGTGCGGCTCAGGCTTGGGAACGGCTCAGCTTTTATACCGCAAGCTGTTGTCCTATTACGGTGAACGGCTGAACATTTTGGGATGGTACTCTATGTATCAGCTTGAACAGGTATTGAATGGGGACTTGGGGCAGGTTGATTTTATAGTGACTACGGTACCCATAGAGGCGGACACAAGCATTCCTGTGTTGCAGGTCAATCCGTTGCTGAACCGGTCAGACCTGAATAAAATCGAGAAATATTTACAAAGTCCTATTCGCATTCACAGCCAGAACAGTCACGAATCAGGGAACGGCCATTCTTTTTTCAGCGAGGGATTATTTGAATACGTTAGACAGCCGGGTGATTACTTTCAAGTTCTGCGTACATTAACAGCAAATTTGTTAGAGCAGCACATGATTAGCGATGGTGAAGAGTTCTATCAATCTGTCATTGAGCGGGAGCAGATGCAGTCCACTGTTTTGGCAAATTTAATTGCTCTGCCACATGCGATGGATTATATCTCCACCAAAACAGCTATTTCGGTAGGGGTGCTGGAGGAGCCGATCAAGCATGAAGGCAGAAAAATCAAACTGGTGATGCTGGTGGCCATTAATCCGAAGGAAAAAGAAGAGCTGAACCGATTGTACAGCATGATTGAACGAATTTTGGAAACAGACCATGTCAAAGCGCTCACAAGCGCGGAAAATTTTCAGGCTTTTATGGAAAATTTAATGTAAAAGGAGATCGTTTATTATGAATATTTTATTAGTTTGTGCCGCAGGAATGTCTACCAGTATATTGGTCAGCAAAATGAAAAAGTCCCTTGAGCCAGATCAACAGGATTGGGTCATTGAGGCTCATCCGATTGGAGAGTTATCCGATTACATTAACAACTTTGATGTGGTTTTATTGGGACCGCAGGTGAGTCACAAGCTCAAGGGAGTCGAGAAGGAGTACGGTTCTTACGGTAAGCCGATTGCTGTCATTAATTCTCTTGATTACGGAATGGGTAACGGAAAAAAAGTAGTTGAGTTTGCAATTGAGTTAGTTCATAAAAACAATTTATGATCCAAATATGTGACAAATAAAAAAGAAAGAAGAGGGATGGAATATGGAGACAGAGACAGAACAACATATTATGGGAATTATTCTTCACTCCGGCGAAGCCAACAAAAAGGCATTTGCCGCACTCGGTGAAGTGAGAAAACGGAATTTTGAACAAGCCAGAGCACTGATTAAGGAAGCCTCCAAGGAATCGGTTCAAGCACATAAAGTGCAGACCAAGCTGATGCAGCAGGAAGCCGACGATCAAAAGCTGGAAATGAATCTGCTGGTTGTACATGCACAGGATCATTTAATGAACTCTTTATTAACCATTGATTTAATTGAGGAATTAATTGAAGTATTTTATGAATTGCACCATTAAAAAAATACAAACATCGAGAAAGAAGGCGCAGCCATATGGCAATTTCAATAGAGTCCTTCACTGAAAAACTACAGCAATTTGCGGGAGTATTACAAGATAATAAATACTTCGATGCTATTTCCAAGGGCTTAATGGGGACGATGCCGATTATTTTCGTAGGTTCCATTGCGGCGTTAGTTAATGCTCTGCCCATAGATGCCTATCAAAGCTTTATTACAGACACGGGATTGAAAAATTACCTTCAGTTGGCGACCAAGTTGACTACAGACATGATCGCTCTCTATGCCGTATTTAGTATTGCATACAGCATGTCCAAAAATTATAAGCAAGACGGACTGAATGCAGGCATACTGGCCTTGCTGAGCTTTTTAGTCGTCACTCCATTGGATATGAGTAAGGATGGAGCATTTTCCTTGCCGTTTCAGTGGCTGGGAGCAACCGGATTATTTATATCTATTATTATGGGTTTAATGGTAGGCAGATTATATGCTTTGCTTCTTAAAAAGGGAATATCCATTAAGATGCCGGATGGCGTTCCACCGTCCGTTGCAAAATCTTTTGCCGGGCTGATCCCGGGACTCGTCATTATCGCGGTTGATTTGTGTATTAATGGCTTGTTCAATGTAACTTCCTATGGAAATATTCATAACTTTGTTTATCATCTCCTGC
This sequence comes from Paenibacillus sp. 23TSA30-6, assembly GCF_014858585.1. Classification (NCBI taxonomy): domain Bacteria; kingdom Bacillati; phylum Bacillota; class Bacilli; order Caryophanales; family Paenibacillaceae; genus Paenibacillus; species Paenibacillus sp. 23TSA30-6. The sequence continues at coordinate 105,361 of NZ_SLTL01000008.1, forward strand.
AGACCCCTCTTCAAAATCTGGGAGGAACGTATTGGGCTTTTATTCTGACGATCGGGCTTTTGAGCCAAATCTTGTGGGTCGTAGGGATTCACGGAGGAATGGTTTGTTTGTCGGTGATGATGCCCATCTTTATGGCCCTGGATTTACAGAATTTGTCCGCCTACTCCGCAGGACAACCTCTTCCGAACATTGTGGGCATGAACTTCATGTTGGTGTACGGAATTGGAGCAGGCTGTTCGATTGGACTGGCTATTCTTCTGGTTGTGGCTAAAAGTGAACGTTATAAAGCGTTGAGCAAGATTGCTTTTCCATCGGCTATATTTGGGATCAGTGAACCGACCATTTTTGGTGCTCCGATTATTTTAAACCCGGTATTGGCGATTCCTTTCATCGTCAGTCCAATCATCAGTTACACACTGGCCTACTTCCTAACTACGATGGATGTATTGCCTCGTCTGGGACTGCAAGTACCTTTGGGTCTTCCACCTATTATTAACGGATTTATGTCCGGTGGCTGGAGGGTTGCCTTGTTTCAGGTATTTTTGATCCTCATATCTCTTGTTACTTATTATCCTTTCTTCAAGTCACTTGATAAGCATGCGAAGAAGGAAGAATTGGGAGGTGCAGCCTGAACATGTTAGGAATTTGGAACTGTATTGTACAAACTGATGTATTGAATATGAAGTTCATTTTTAGAATTACCAACGACCATGGCTATACCGTAAATATGAAAATGGAGCCTATGAACTTTAACGTGGAGTTCTTTAAAGTTTCGGTGGATCAGAAAAAGTTGAAGGCCGTCGGACGGTCTGCTCTGCTGGCTGGCAAAGAAGTGACCTTGGAACTGGGCTTTGAGGCGGGAAAATGCAACGGTTCTATTGATTTTCCCAAGTTAGGAAGCATCAAACTGGCGGGAACTGTAGGGGAAGGCCCCTCGTTGCTCGAAGGACTCAAACAGAAAATTAAGGAAGAAAAACACTCCGAACCCGTTCAGAGAAGTGCTGCGGAAATTGATGCAGCCGTTAAGGAATGGCTAGACCGAATGACGTTAGAAGAAAAAATCGGTCAAATGAGCCAAACGGTAGCCTCAGCTTTTTCCTTTGGCAACACGGTCATTTCAGACACACCGCAGAAACTGGTGGAAGAAGGTAAAGTAGGCTCCATCCTTGGAGCCTTTGATATGAACAAGGTGTATGAACTGCAAAAAATTGCAGTAGAGAAATCACGCCTGAAAATTCCGCTGTTTTTCAATGCCGATGTTATTCATGGTTATCAAACGATTTTTCCGGTTCCCTTGGCTTGGTCCTGTAGCTGGGATCTGGAGGCGATCAAACGGGCGACTGCGATTTCAGCGAAGGAAGCCTCGGCCTCCGGCGTGACCTATAACCATGGACCCATGGTGGATATTACGCGCGACCCTCGTTGGGGTCGTGTAGTAGAAGGGGCGGGCGAAGATCCCTATTTGGGCTCACAAATAGCCAAAGCTCAGGTCGAAGGTTTCCAGGGCGAAGATTTATCCGACAGGAACTCTATCATTGCCTGCCTCAAGCATTTCATCGCATACGGTGCTGTTGAGGGTGGTCGAGATTACAATACGGTAGATATATCGGAACAGCGGTTAAGAGAGACCTATCTTCCTCCTTTTGAGGCTGGATTAGCTGCTGGCGCAGGCTCTGTTATGAACTCGTTTAACACGTATAACGGCATACCGATTGCCGGAAATAAACAGATATTGAATACGCTATTAAGAAAAGAGCTTGGTTTTGAGGGCATGGTTATTTCCGACTATGGTTCCATCTCGGAGCTTGCAGTCCACGGGGTTGCCAAAGATAACAAACAAGCTGCCAAGCAAGCTCTGGATGCTACGCTGGACATCGAAATGGTCACACAGATGTATGCCAAGTTTTTGCCTGAACTGGTGGCAGAAGGCCAGGTTTCGGAAGAACATATCAATGCAGCAGTAAGCAGAATCCTTACTTATAAATACAAGATTGGAATTATGGACGATCCGTATCGTTACATCCGGCCGGAAGAGGCTGAACGGCTATACATGTCTCAAGCACATTTGGAGGAGAGCCGATCGTTGGCGAGAAAGTCCATTGTGCTGTTAAAAAACAAACAAGTGCTGCCTTTACAGAAGACGGGTCAAAAGCTCGCTTTAATTGGACCGTTTGCCCTTAGTAAAGATTTGTTGGGCTCCTGGCAATTCTCCAATTATGGAGAACAAACGGTAAGTCTGCTGGAAGGGGTACTATCCAAGCTTGCGGCGAACGATTCTGTTACAGTGGTGGCAGGCTGTGCCGTTGAACATAAAATTGAGGGTGGAATTACCGAAGCGCTTGAAGCCGCTGCTTATAGCGATGTCATCGTTTTGGCTCTCGGTGAGGAAAGCGAGCATTCCGGCGAAGCGGCTTCCAAAACGAAAATTTCACTGCCAGAAGCACAACTGGAGCTAGCTCAAGAAATCGTAAAGCTGGGCAAACCGACGGTATTGGTACTTACAAATGGTCGTCCTGTGTTGTTAGACTGGTTTGAGACGCATATGGATGCCATCGTCGAGACATGGTACCTCGGTTCACAGGCTGGACATGCCATCGCCGATGTATTGTATGGAGACTATACCCCGTCTGGCAAGCTCACCATGAGTTTTCCGTATAATGAGGGGCAAATTCCGATTTATTATAATCACTACAATACCGGTAGACCTGCTACAGAACGAAAAGGAAAATATGCTTCAAAATATTTGGATGCATCCAATGAGCCTTTATATCCTTTCGGATATGGCTTGAGCTACACGACTTTTAAATATTCTGAAGTAGTCCTTAATTCCGAGCATCTACATCGCGGAGGTAGTATCACAGCGAGTGTCACCGTTACTAATACAGGCGAATACTGCGGGGAAGAAATTGTACAGATGTACATTCGGGATTTGGTCGGCAGTGTCGTAAGGCCTGTAAAAGAGCTTAAAGGTTTTAAGCGAATTTCCCTGACTGCGGGTGAAAGTCAGCAGGTTATATTCACCATTACAGAGGATGATTTGAAATTCAACACTTCGGATGGCTCCTTTCAGGCAGAATCTGGAGATTTTAAAGTATGGATCGGCACTAATTCAAGAGACGTCCAGGAAGCTGCGTTCGAGCTGTTGGATTAAGAAAAAAGCCACTACATGGTCGGAGGGGCGCATTATCGTTATTGTGCCCATTCCGTTCTTTGGTATCGACTTATTTATAGCAGGGCTTGTATGGCTATCATAGATCAGGAGACTTACAAATCACTTAGTGCGATATGTAAGTCTCTTTTCTTGTTTATCTTTTTGACAATTCATTTCATGAATAGATATAATTTATGGGATAAAATTTGCAGCAAAGCCGGGAATTCCCCCTCCATATTTCGCAGGATCACATGAAAGTATATTTATTAAAATGAATCGAGGCTGATGAATGAGCAATCTACCGATGGACATGCTTCTCACGAAGGATATCGTGCGCGAAGGGGAACCGATTTTGCGTACGAAGGTTGATCCGGTATGCCTGCCGCTGCGTGAAGAGGATCTTCAACAGATGCGGTGGATGATGGATTATCTGAAAAATAGTCAAAATGAAGAGCTGGCAACCCGTTATGATCTGCGTCCGGGTGTGGGATTATCAGCCAACCAGGTAGGTCTGAACAAAAGAATGTGTGCTGTCTATTATCAGGATGGAGACAAAACGGTTGAGTATGCGCTGTTTAATCCGAAGCTGGTCAGCCACTCGACGTCCATGATTTATTTGGAACAGGGCGAAGGCTGCTTGTCAGTGGATCGTTACATACCCGGATATGTCCCGCGTTATGAAAAAATTCGCATTAAGGCCAATTTGCCGGACGGAACGCAGGAACTGCTGACTTTCAAAGGCTATCCGGCGATTGTGGTACAGCATGAGATGGACCATTTGGACGGCATCATGTTCTATGACCGTATTAACCCGGACGATCCTCAAAAGCTGCCGCAGGGTGTGCATATCGAACCTTTTGTGCGTGAATAGTTCATGATCCGTAAAGTGTGGTGACTCTGTTCGCCACATTTTTATTTTGCAAAAAAATATAGATATAGAGGTTGCGAAGCTTTAAACTGGAATCATGTACATCGTGATGCAGTGAGTTAAGGAATACATAATAATGTAAGCGCTTATCTAACGGGGGGATGGCATGTATCGTGGAGTTCGGCATCTGATGAATAATATGCGTATGCGAAATAAGCTGCTGTTCTCCTACGTGCTGATTGTCATGATCCCGGTGCTGGTGGTGGGCGGATGTGTCACCTTTTATTTGCGGGAGCAGGCTTTGGACAGTGCAATTGCCCAAACGGTGAACAACGTGGAAAAGATCAAGAGCCAGACTGCGAATTTATTGCGTGTACCCACGGATATTTCAAATGGGCTGATGTTCGATAAAAGGCTGAGGGAGATGGCGAACCGCCGTTATTCGGGCATGGTAGAGCTGATGAATGCGTATCATCAATACAAGGACTTTAATGAGTATGTACAGCAGTATAGAGAGATTGCGACCATCCGTTTTTATTCGTATAATTCGACGCTTGTCAATAATCTGGAATTTATCCCTGTAGATTCTGGTATTGAGCAGCAGAAGTGGTTCCAGACTGCCTTGGGGGGGACGGCGATTAACTGGTTTTATATTCAGGATAAGGATGATAACCCGGTAAACCGGCTGAGTCTGGTGCGGCAAATTCCCTTTCCGGAATACAACACCAAGGGAGTTCTGATGATTGCGCTGAGTCAGACGGAGCTGAACCATATGCTCAGCAAGGAACCGTTTGAAACGCTGATTGTGGATCGCAACGGAATCGTGGTCGCGGCTACCCATACACAGTCCGTGGGTCAAACATTGGCGGATTTGCATTTGGGCTTTGATGTACAGGGTGCGGGTAAGGGTATATATGAAGCGAAAATAAACGGGAAATCCTCGAACATTATTGTGGATGAGCTGCTGCCAGCCTCCAGTGTGAGCGGATTGACGATTATTTCGGTGTTTTCGACGGAACACATTGTACAGGGAGCGAACCGGATCAGCTTGATCGGCGCATTATGTGTTCTTGCGGTGCTGGTCATGGCATTGGTTCTAATTACGATGATTTCCTGGCTGATCACCAAAAGACTACAGCGGTTGAGCCATGAGCTGGGTAAGGTGGCTGCGGGGGATTTCCATGTCGTGTCCAGCGTGGAGGGGATGGACGAAATCGGGGATTTGTCCCGCCGTTTCAACTATATGGTTGCCAGCATCCGCCAGTTGATGGGGCAGGTTTATGAAGCGAGTGAGAAAAATAACAGGCTCGAAATGGCGCAAAAGGATATCAAACTAAAGATGATGGCCAGCCAGATTAACCCGCACTTCCTGTTTAATGCGCTGGAGTCCATTCGCATGAAGGCACATCTGAACGGGGAAGCGGAGATTGCAACGACGGTACGATTGCTTGGCAGATTGATGCGGCGGAATCTGGAGATTGGCAGCGGTAAAACGACGGTGCGTCAGGAACTGGATATGGTACGATCCTATTTACAAATTCAGCAGTTCCGGTTTGGAAATCGTTTGGTCTATGAAGTGAATCTGGCAGAAAGCGCTGAGGAATTGTCCATTCCTCCATTAATCATACAGCCGCTGGTAGAGAACGCGGTTATTCATGGCCTTGAAAACAAGGAAGAACCCGTTACCGTAAAAGTCGATATTTCGATGGAGCTACGAGAGCTGCAAATAAGAGTGGCTGACGATGGGATTGGCATGGAAGCAGAACAGTTGTCCCGTCTGCTGGACCGTATAATGGGCACGGATGAGCCAGAAGGGAGCAGTATCGGGCTGCGCAATATTCACCAGCGTCTGACGCTGATGTATGGCGAATGTTATGGTCTGCACATGGAGAGCGTACCGCAGGCAGGAACAACCGTAACCTTTTCAATACCCAGGGAGGAGGAGTCGAATGTATAAAGCGATGATTGTGGATGATGAGCCTGCGATCCGTGAAGGATTGACCTCCATTATTGATTGGAGGGACTGCGGCTTCCATATTATAGATACCGCAGGGAACGGGCGCGAAGCATTGGATAAATTTAAGGAGCACCGGCCGGAGCTGGTCATTGTTGATATTCGTATGCCGGGGATGAGCGGGCTGGAGGTCATACGGAGCATACGCGAAATGAACGGCGAGCCGTTTCATTTTCTCATTTTAAGCGGTTATGCGGACTTTGATTATGCGCGGCAGGCGATGGGCTTTGGCGTGGATGGTTATTTATTGAAACCTGTGGACGAAGAAGAAATGACGACAGAGCTGAAACGGGTACGGCGAAGCATTGAGAGTGAAAAAGAAGACGGCAAGTGGGGGAGCCCGCCTCCCCATGAGCGCGATTGGATCGAAACCCTGCTGTTTCCTGAACATCCTGACCAGCATCCAGCGCCACCCGCTTTGGATTGGGGAAGCTATCAGGTCGTACTGCTGGATCTGCGGATACCCGACTGGGATCGGCAAGCCCGGCAGTCAGCAGCAAAGCTGCGGCTAATGGAAATGTGCCAGGAGCAGGGCAGGGGGATTGTATTCGAAGCCGGAATTTATACAGGCTTGCTACTCCCTGCCACGGTGGAAATACAAGAAGATGCTGTTCGGTTGCTGGCTTCCTGGCGACAGGCACTAAAGCCGTGGACAACGGAAATATACGTAGCTGCTGGTGATCCGGTGGGCAGACTACATGATATTCCAAGCTCTTTTGAGCAGGCGCTGCGTCTACTGGAGCGTACTTTCCTGTTCCGTGCGGAAAGGGTGATGCTTACCCGTGACCTGCATGATTTGGAGACTTCGGACGAGGAAATGTGTGAAACGACTGATAAAACCTCGGACTCTATGCGTTATGCAGAGAAGCTATACTACGCGTTGGATATGGCGAATCGTGAAGCTGCAATACGTGTATTGAAGGAAATGGAGGTCCAAGTTCCTCAGATCTATCGTACAGAAGCTGCAATCAAGGCGGCGTTTGCACAGACATTTACCTTGGCGCTGAACAAGTATGCGGCTGGACAGGAGCAGAGCCGGACGGTGCTGGAGGAGCATTCGCGCTTGATTACGGATGTATATGCTTATTCAACCTTGGGTGAGCTGGTGGATCGGTCGCTAGAGCATGTGCTGCAATGGATTGGTCAGACCGATTCGGGCGGTAAAGAAACGATCATGAAACAATTGATTGATTTCATTCACAGCCATTATGATGAGAACCTGCGCTTGGAGCTGTTGGCGGATATGTTTAATTACAACAGCGGCTATTTGGGCAAATTGTTCAAAAGTCATACAGGCGAAGCCTTTAACGCTTACCTGGACAAGGTGAGGATCGAGCGGGCAAGGGAACTGCTTGCACAGGGAATCAGGGTGCATCAGGTGGCAGGACGGGTCGGATATGCCAATGCCGATTATTTTCATGGCAAATTCAAAAAATATGCGGGGATGTCGCCTTCCTCCTACCGTAATCGGGTTCAGAAGAACGAAGGGACGGATGGCAGTTGATGGGCTCCCATAGGTTAAATTGATGAAGTCTCTCTTGCGGATGTCGGAGCAAAAGTCTCCGAACGAAGAGAGGCTTTTTTTCATGGAAAAAAAATTGGACAGATCAATCGAAAATGTCACACTAACTAGAAGATTTGAGTTGTTTTCATAAATTCGCCATCGTTACGACACAGTTTTGACACGATGTTCACACTTTCGATTCTATTTCATTCAAAGCTATTCTATATAATGATGATATTCTTAAGCCGGGTTATGAGATTCCGTAATGAAGATGCCTGAGGGGGCTATTCCTAAAAAGTGATCGTTCCATATGTAATAATGTGAATACTATCACAAGGATGAAGAAAGGCTTCAGAACCTAATTATTAACATTCATTCTTAAGAGAAGCGCAGGGGGAGGAATAACATTATGGACATATTAGAATTGGCACGGTTGCAGTTTGCGACCACAACGATTCTTCACTTTGTTTATGTGCCGATCTCCATTGGATTGTCGTTGTTGGTGGCAATTATGGAGACCATGTATGTAATCAAAAAAAATGATTTGTACAAAAAAATGGCTCAATTCTGGGGAACGTTTCTGCTGATTAACTTTGCAGTGGGCGTCGTCACCGGAATTTTGCAAGAGTTTCAGTTCGGGATGAACTGGTCGGACTTTTCCCGGTTTGTCGGTGATGTGTTCGGTACGCCGCTGGCGATTGAGGCACTGCTTGCCTTTTTCCTGGAATCAACCTTTATCGGATTGTGGGTATTCGGCTGGGAACGTCTGTCCAAAGCAGTCCATTTAACCTGTATGTGGCTGGTATCCATCGGTACGATGCTGTCTGCTTTGTGGATTTTGGCAGCCAATTCATTCATGCAGCGTCCAGTAGGATATGAGATTCAAAATGGCCGCGCAGAAATGAAAGATTTTGCCGCTCTGTTGACGAACGAACAACTGTTGTGGGAGTTTCCACACACACTGTTTGCAGCTATTGCCACAGGTGCTTTTCTCGTCGCGGGAATTAGCGCATGGAAGCTGATGCACAAAAAGAATCTGGACTTTTTCAAGCCTTCTTTCAAAGTGAGTATTATTGTCGCATTGATTAGTTCGATGCTGATTCCGATGTTTGGTCACGGACAGGCTCAATATTTGGTAGAAACACAGCCAATGAAGATGGCTGCCAGTGAAGCTTTGTGGGAAAACAGCGGCGATCCGGCCCCTTGGACGGTTATCGCACGTATTGATCCTAAAAAGAAGGAAAATACCTTTGAGATTAAAGTTCCTTTTGCCCTGAGTTTGTTGTCGTATAACAAGCTGTCCGGCGCGGTATTGGGGATGAATGAGCTTCAGGCACAATATGAACAAGCTTACGGACCGGGCAACTATATCCCGCCGGTACGTACTACATTTTGGAGTTTCCGCATTATGATTGCAGCCGGATGTGCGATGATTGCACTTGCCTTGTACGGAGCTTATCTGACATTCCGTAAAAAATTGGAGGGTTCGCATCGCTGGTTCTTCCGCTTGATGATGCTCGGTATATCACTTCCATTCATTGGGAATACTGCGGGTTGGATCATGACGGAAGTGGGGCGTCAGCCTTGGACTGTCTTTGGTTTACTTCAAACCAAAGATTCGGTTTCGCCTACCGTTGGGGCAGGGGAAGTGCTGTTCTCACTGATCTCGTTTACCGCATTGTATTTAATTTTAACGGGTGTGCTGGCATTCCTGTTTGTCCGTACAGCTCGCAAAGGTCCGGATATCGAACCATATCAGGAAACGGTAATCCATGATCCATTCGCTCAAGGGGGTGACACCATTGACGTTAAATGATTTGTGGTTCTTATTGATTGCTGTGCTGTTCACCGGCTTCTTCTTCCTGGAGGGCTTCGATTTTGGCGTGGGTATGGCTACAGGTCTGGTGCCGCGTAATGACCAGCAAAAACGCTTGATGATCAATACGATTGGTCCATTCTGGGATGCAAACGAAGTATGGCTGATCACAGCAGCGGGTGCGATGTTCGCGGCTTTCCCACACTGGTATGCGACGATGTTCAGCGGATATTATCTGGTATTTGTACTTATTCTGCTTGGTTTGATTTTACGCGGAGTTTCCTTTGAGTTCCGGGGTAAGGCAGAAGGAAAATGGTGGACAGGGACGTGGGATGCCTGCATTCTGATTGGCAGCTTTCTGCCGCCGATGCTGTTCGGTATGGCTTTTGCGGCTTTGGTAAAGGGTGTACCTATTCAGCAAAACATGGACTTGAAAGCCGGATTCTCCGATGTGTTTAACGGATATACGGTATGGATTGGACTGACCGTGGTGGGGATGTGCCTGATGCATGGGCTGACGTTTATTTCCCTACGGACGATTGGAGAAGTGCGGGATCGTGCCCGTGTGATTGCGTCTAAATTCCTTCCGATATTAGGTATTTTGCTGGCTGGTATGGTGGTGTGGACTTATTTTGCAACAGACGTATTCACTCGACGTGGCCCTTATATGTATGCCGCAGTTGCAGTGGGGATCGTCGCCTATGTGCTGGCATGGTATTTCCTGAAGCAGCGCCGCGAAGGCTGGGCCTTCGGGATGACGGGAGCTATCATTTTGCTGACATTCGTTTCGTTGTTCGTCGGCTTGTTCCCAAGATTTATGGTGAGTTCGATCAACAGTGCATTTGATTTGACGATATATAATGCAAGCTCCAGTCATTACACACTGAAAGCCATGACGATTGTTGCAGCAACGCTTTTACCCTTTGTGCTGGCTTATCAGGCGTGGAGCTACTTTGTTTTCCATAAGCGTCTCAGTGAAAAGGATCATTTGGAATACTAATGGATAAAGCATGGTTTGGATTAAAGGGCATTCGGCCGGTAATGCTGCTGCTGGCCGCCCTTTCCCTGGCCCAGGGGGCCGCTGTGATTGCGCAAGCGATTTTTTTGGCAAAGGCTGTTACGATTTTATTTGATAAAAATCCGCTGGTGATGGCTTGGCCGCCACTGGCGTTGTTTTTCGCGGCTTTTGCTGCGAGGCATACGATGATCTGGCTGCAACGCCGGACAGCAGGCCGCTTTGCCGAAGCATCAGGCGCTTCCTTGCGGGAGCGTCTGCTTGCTCGTTTGTTCGAGCGAGGGCCTGTTTTTGCTGCCAAGGAAGGTAGCGGGAAGCTGGTGACGTTGGCGCTGGATGGAGTGGATCGTTTTCGCACGTACTTGGAGTTGTCCATTCCGCGTATGATTGACATGATGTGTGTGACGATACTTGTGCTTGTGTCTGTTTTCACATTGGATGTAATTTCAGGTGTGATTTTGACGGCTACGATGCCCATCCTGATTGGCTTCTTTATCCTGCTGGGCTTGGCGGCGCGGAAGCAGGCAGATAAACAGTGGCGTTCTTATCGTCTGTTATCGCATCATTTCACGGATTCGTTGCGCGGCCTACAGACGCTGCGTTTTTTGGGCCGTAGCCGGGAGCATGGAGAAACGGTCGGGAAGGTCAGCGACCAGTACCGCACGGCTACGATGCGTACACTGCGGGTCGCGTTTCTGTCCTCTTTTGCTCTCGATTTTTTTAGTATGCTGTCGGTGGCTTTTGTGGCGGTAGGCTTGGGCTTGCGACTGATTACCGGATCGGTGGGACTGGAAGCGGCACTTGCGGTACTCATTCTGGCCCCGGAATATTTTATGCCTGTACGCCAGTTGGGATCGGACTATCATGCCTCGCTGGATGGCAAGGAGGCTTGGGGTGCAATGCGCTCCATTCTCAGTACAGAGGATGAAGCGGCTCAACAAACAAATTCCGTGGATATCCTTACGGGGAGTGGCAGCACAGACAATGCTAAGGGTGACGGCAATGCCCTAAATATCACGGGACAGGGTACGATCAGGTTGTCGGATATATGCCTTCTCAACGAGGACGGTTCCGCACGGCTTGACCACATATCCGCGAGTGTTGAGCCGCATATGAATATGATCGGCATCGTCGGAGCCAGCGGTGCAGGTAAAACAACGCTGCTCAGTTTGCTTGGCGGCTTCGCTGAACCGACCTCGGGCGAGCTGAACGTGAATGGATGGGCATTGGCTGGTGATAACAAAGCCGAATGGCAGCGTCATATTGCCTATATTCCGCAGCATCCGTACCTGTTCAGCGCTTCTTTGGCGGATAATATCCGGTTTTATGAACCGGAGGCATCCAACGAGCAAGTGGAATGGGCGATTGACGCGGTTGGACTGCGTGAGCTGGTGGATGGTCTTCCGAATGGATTGGATGAGCCGATTGGTGAAGCGGGCCGGGCGCTGAGTGGAGGACAGGCGCAGCGGATAGCGTTGGCGCGTGCTTTACTGAGTAATCGTCCAGTGATTTTGCTGGATGAGCCGACTGCACATTTGGATATTGAGACGGAATGGGAGCTAAAACAGACGATTTTATCTGTTTTGCAACATAAAAGAGTGTTTCTCGCGACCCATCGACTCCATTGGATGCCGGATATGGACTGTGTCTGGATGATGAATCAAGGCTGTCTGGAAGAAGCAGGATCACATAAGCAATTGGTTGCCCGCAAGGGAGGATATTACCGTTTGCTGACGGGAATGACGGAAGGAGGGGACGGACGATATGCGAGCCACGGACAATAGCGGCCAAGGCTGGTTTATATTTTATCTGAGACAATATTTCTGGGCCTTTCTGGCTGCGGCGCTTTTGGGCGCTCTGGCGATTGGATGTGCAGGCGCATTGCTCTTTACGTCCGGTCATCTGATTACCCGTTCGGCTTTAAAACCGGAAAATATATTGATGGTGTACGTTCCGATTGTGCTTGTACGGACGTTCGGCTTTAGTAAGGCGGTCATTCAGTATCTGGAACGGCTGGTAGGACATGATGCCGCGCTGCGTCTCGTGTCCCGTATGCGGGTACGGCTGTATCGGGCAGTAGAACCACAAGCACTTATGATTCGCAGCAAGTTTCGCACAGGGGATCTGTTGGGTTTGCTGGCGGAGGATATTGAGCAGCTTCAAAACATATATTTGAAGCTGGTTCTGCCCGCGATATCGGCGTTGCTCATTTATGCATTAGGCATTTCGGCGCTCGGACGGATGGACGGAACCTTTGCCCTGATGATGGCACTGTATTGCGGATTTTTACTTTTTATTGCCCCGGCCATCTCGCTGTGGACCTCGCTCGCCAAACGGCGAACGTTCAAGCAGGAACGAAATACAGCCTATCAGGAGCTGACCGATGCTTTGTTTGGTATGAGTGACTTGGTGCTGAGCGGGCGGACTGGACATTTTCTGGCTTCCTTCGCCCAACGGCAAAACAAGGCTGCTGTAGTGGAAAATTCACTTCGACGGGGCGAATGGCGCTCTCATTGGATCGCACAGTGCGTCGTAGGTGGCGGAATTGTGATGATGACCGTATGGGCTGGAGGACTGGTAGCGGAGAACCGCATAGAGGCAACATGGCTGGCATCCTTTGCGCTTGTTGCTTTTCCGCTGCTGGATGCTTTTGTCCGCGCTGGAGAAGCGGTGGTCCATGCGCCGGAATATCAGGATTCGCTTCGACGCCTGAAAGAGTCAGAGAAGAATACACCTACACCTGCTGCACCTGCATCGTTTTCGGCATCGGCTTCTGTGAAAGCAGGGCAGCAAGCAGCAGGTGGCACAGTAGACAAAACAGAGGTAGAACATGTGACCGCCCAGCTATCTGGCAACTCAAAAGAGCTACTGCTGAACAACGTGAGCTACCGCTATGCAGCAACGCAAGAATGGAGCGTGCGCGACATTTCCCTGCGTGTGCCGCAAGGGGGTAAGGTTGCGCTGCTTGGTCGCAGCGGTGCGGGCAAGTCCACGCTGCTGAATCTGATTCAGGGTGCATTGCAGCCGGATGAAGGGAGCGTCACTGTCGCAGGTGCGCCCGTGTATACAGGCGGGGCGTATTCCAGCCTGTTTGCAGTGTTAAACCAGCAACCGTATTTGTTCGATACAACGGTAGCGAACAATATTCGGTTGGCGCGGCCTGATGCTACGCTGGAAGAGGTTCGTGCAGTAACCGAGCAGGTGGGACTGGGAACGCTAATTGATTCTTTGCCGGATGGCTACGACACCCGGATGCAGGAAACGGGCCTGCGCTTTTCCGGTGGAGAAAGACAACGAATTGCACTGGCGCGGATTTTGCTTCAAAATCACCCCATTGTTCTACTGGATGAGCCAACGGTGGGACTCGATCCGCTGACAGAGCATGAACTAATGCAGACGATGTTTCGTGTGCTGGAGGGCAAAACGCTCATCTGGATTACACATCATCTGACCGGAATGGAGCATATGGACGAGGTGATCTTTATGGAGCAAGGCGGCATTTCGATGCGAGGCAGTCATGAGCAGCTTTGGCAGGAGCAACCCCGATACCGCAACCTGTATGAACTGGATCATCCCGGTCTGTAAGAAATAGAGAAGATCAAGCTTCGGTAAAAAGATCCTTAACATTGGAGTCGGCATGGATATATGCCGGCTTTTTTCCTTCTCTATCCGCTGTAGAACGATCTTGTTCTGAATCAGCAAAAAAGTTATGCTTGGAAGGCATAAAGACACTCGGAACGGTTTGAACCACTGATCTGCTCGGTTAGTGCGAGTTTCGTGGTGCTGCGAGGAGGCCCGCATGACGTATAAACAAATTAAATCGATTATCCTATTTGTACCTACACTAACGGTTGGAGCCTGGGAATATGTGAGACACCAGTTCTTGCTCCCCTATATATCTATGGACCTGGGAAACTGGCTGACTCCGGTCATCTTGTATTTAATCAGTGTGACGCTGTTAACCAAGCTTTTTCATATGCTGGAACGTATTCAGATGGAGTTGCAATACGAACGCGCGGCCAAAGCAGCCCTTGAAGCCAGAGAGGATCTTGCCAAGGAGCTGCATGACGGGATTGCCCAATCACTTTTTTTATTGTCCGTCAAAATGGACCGGCTGGAGCACAACGGCGATCAAGAGCAGTATCATCAGGATATTTATAAAGTCAGAAAGACCGTCCACGAAGTGAACCGTTATGTTCGCCAGGCGATTGCCAATTTAAGATTTGATCCGACCACCGATGAGATGCTGGCAACCAACGAATCCCTGGACTACAAGGTGCAGCAAATGATTCACGAAATTCCTGTGTATGTAGATATTCAGTGGACCATTCCTGATGATGCGCTGACTCCCAAAGAGAAAGTAGAGCTTCTGGCCTGCATTCGCGAGGCAGTTGTCAATATTGAAAAGCACGCTGGGGCTTCCAAAGGCTGGATTATTGGAGAAGGTGACCTCGATCAATGGAAAGTCATCGTCAAGGACAACGGCAAAGGTTTTACGACCGATCCTTTTCGGTTTAAAGACCGATACGGCCTAAATATCATGAAGGAAAGAGCGGAAGATATGAACTGGACGTTGCAGCTTCTGTCGGATTCTTCGTATACCATAGTGGAAATATCCAAAGAGGGAGAACACAAATGACACATACCCGTGTACTGGTCGTAGATGATTCTGTTCATGCTCGCGAGGCCATCTGTGAAATATTGTCTATGGATCAAAGCTTTAAAATCATCGGTGTGGTGGATAACGGCGAAAAAGCAATTGAATTTACCGAGCAATGGCTTCCAGATTTGATCCTGATGGATATTTCGATGCCTGGAATGGACGGACTGGAGGCTACACAGCGGATTAAGCTCATGTATCCATATGTCAAAATAGTGATGATTACCGTGTCGGATGACATGATTCATCTACTTGAGGCTTTGAAACGGGGTGCCCAAGGCTACCTGTTAAAAAATATAGCGCCCTCCACATGGCTGGAATACCTGCATTCTATTGTGAATGAGGAAGCGCCGCTGAGCCGGGAACTGGCTTTTCAAATCTTGAAAGACGTCACCATAACAGCGGAAAAGGAACCGCAGGTCCGTCTTACCTCAAGAGAGCAGGATATTTTATATGGGGTGGCGGCAGGGTGGACGAACAAGGAGATCGCCGAAAAATACGGTATTTCCGAGTACACGGTAAAAAACCATTTAAAAAATATTTTGCAGAAGCTGCATGTTCAGAACCGTGTACAACTGACGAGATATGCATTGGAAATGGGGCTTGTTCCTGATGATCCTAAATTCAGGCCATAAGCCTTTTTGTTTTTTGACACCATTTAGTTCAAAATATAGCTCGAATGAGGTGTTTTAAATTTTGATTAACTTTTATATACTGGTTAGAGTTGATGTGTCACATGTGAACGATCAACTGGAGGGGATTGACTTGAATGAAAACATTCATCTCTAAAAATTGGCACTTGATGCTGATTGGTTTTGTAGCGCTGATCGTAGGCGGGTTTGTCTTGTTTTATTTTCAGGGGAGCGTGTCTTCGTTTCCGGCTAGCCAACCTAAAACCGTTCAAGAAGAGCCGGACAAAGCCAAGTATGAAATTGTTACGGTAAATGTAGAGGGAGACGGTTTTTATCCTAAAAATATTGAAATAAAAGCTGGTGTCCCGACTAAAATTAATTTTAAGAGATCGACATCCTTTACTTGCATAGACGAAGTACAATCGTTGAAGCTTGGAATGGACGTTTTTATGGACCACGAAAATAACTATTTTACCATCAAAGACCTGAAACCGGGTGTATATGAGTATAATTGCGGCATGTACATGTACTATGGGACCATCACGGTGAAATAAATCAATAGTAGCCTTCCAACACATTTTGTGCTGAGGGGCTATTTTTTTGCCTTAATACAAGGGATCTATAATAAAAGTCACAAAATGTTCAAGATTAGTAGGCTGATATAGCTCAAGTGGGTCAGGTCATGACAAGTGACAGGTAGGTATGATGGAAGGAAATGATAGAGAAATGAAGGGGAAGCATGAAAAAAAGAAGATTCACCCAAATGATATGTATGTTTCTGACCGTAGTCTTACTGGCTGCTTGTTCTGGCCCGCAAGAAAGTTCAATGCCAGCAACGCAGCAGCCAAAGAAAGAGCTAACCTTCCTGTTTAACTTCGCCAGTCAGACTGTTGATCCCAGTCTGGATTACACTCCGCTAAGAGCAGGAGTCGTAGAAACGTTGGTTAAACTGGACGAGAATGTAAAAATACAGCCAAGGCTGGCTACCCAATGGTCGAGTAAAGACGGGCAAAACTGGGAGTTTCAGATTCGCGACGGTGTAACCTTTCAAAACGGAAAAAAACTGACCGCAGAGACGGTTAAGCAATCGCTGGAACGCTCAATAGAGCTAAATCCGGGGGTTAAGCAGGTATTGCGAATTAAATCCGTGAAGGCCTCCGGCCAAACGCTGCATGTGGTGACGGAAGAACCATTCCCTCAGTTCCCATCCGAACTGGTTCATCCCAACACAGCCATTCTGGATACAGAAGCAGCCGATCCGGATAAAAAGCCAATCGGTACAGGGCCCTTCCAAGTAGAATCCTTCACTGCAGGCACATCATTAAAGCTTGCCCGCTATGATGGATATTGGGGTGGGGCAGCCAAGCTGGATCGGGCGGTTTTTGCTTTTAACGAGGATGCGAATGCACGTTTATCCGCCATTTTATCCAGTGATGCAGATATCGTTTATCGCCCACCTGTTGAAAGCATGGACAAAATGAAGCAAGACAATCAGCTCAAGCTGGATTCAGTGGTTAGCTTGCGTACCCATGAGTTGATTTTTAACACGAAAAAGCCTTTGTTCCAAAATGCGAATTTGCGCAAGGCATTTGATGCTTTGGTTAACCGTGAGGAGCTGAAGGATGCTATTATGGGCGGACAGGCTACGGTCGCGCAAGGTCCATTTTTGCCGAATTTCCCGTTTGTACCGGAATATCCAACCCGCAAAACCGGGACTGAAGAAGCGCTCAAGTGGTTTAAGGAAGCCGGGTATCAGGTGGAAAACGGCAAAGTAACGCAAAACGGGAAGCCGTTAACCTTAAAGCTGGTGACTTACGCATCCAGAGCCGAGTTCCCTATCTTCTCACAAGCGTTGCAATCGGAAGCCCAGCATTTGGGCATTACGCTGCAAATCGAGCAGGTTGAAAATTACGAAGACTATTTGATGAACGATACGACTTGGGATCTGGGCATGTACAGTCCGTTGATTGCGCCTCGTGGTGATGCCAGCTACTTTTTGAATGTATCGTTTCTACCAGATGGTACGCTGAATTATGGAAAAATCAACGATGAGTTCTTAAATAAATTGATTTACCAGTTAGATCAAACCGTAGATACAGCAAAACGGAATGAACTAATATCTCAAGCGCTCACGAGAATTCATGAGCAAACGTACTATTCCTATCTGGTGCATCCGAACACGCTGGTTGTATACAAAGACCGTGTGAAAAACTGGGTAACCAGCAAAAGCGAATATTACATGCTTACCAACCAGTTGGATGTTGAAGCAAAATGATTCAAAGGCTTGGGAAAAGGCTGATCGAGTTTTTCCTGTTTATTTTTCTTCTGTCGCTTATCAGCTTCGCGGGCATTAAGCTTGCTCCGGGAGACGCGGTGCGACAACTTCTGCGTGTGGATGATGTGGCGGTTACGAACGAGCAAGTAGAGATCCAAAGGGAGATCATGGGGCTGAATGAGCCGGTTATCGTGCAATATGGGGAATGGCTCTCGAAATTCATTCGTTTGGATTTGGGAACCTCCTACATGACACATCGTCCGGTCATAGAAGAAATATGGACGAGGATGCCGGCGACGCTTCTTCTGACGTGTACCTCCATTGTGGTGTTGATCGGAGTTGCGGTACCGTTGGGCGCTTGTTCAGCTTTATATCCCAAGAAATGGATTGATCGAGTCAGCCGGGTGCTCGCGATTATGGGAGCATCGATCCCCAGCTTTTGGCTAGGAATTTTACTTATTGAGGGATTTTCGGTGCGCTGGTCGGTTTTTCCTTCCATGGGGAACGGTACTTTGATGCATCTGGTGTTGCCTTCGCTGACACTGGGGCTGACAATGGCTGCGGTATATGTGCGTCTTATTCGTTCCAGCCTGTTAAACAGCTTGAGCCAGGATTTTATACTGGGTGCAAGATCCAGAGGGATTGGAAGGAAGCGTATTTTTTGGTTGCATGCGTGTCGCCATAGCCTGACTCCCGTAGTGACTATGTTTGGCATTAGTGTCGGAAGCTTGTTGGGTGGGAGTGTCGTGGTCGAAACGATATTCGCCTATCCGGGTCTGGGGAAATTTATTGTAGAAGCCATTCATAACCGGGATTACCCGATGATTCAGGGATACATTTTATTTATGGGTGCTATCATTATGCTGCTTCACGTGGTGACGGATATAACGGTAGGATACGTGAATCCTGAAATCCGCTTGAAGGAGGGAGGACATTGAGTACATCCCGACTTCCTCTATGGTTGTTTATCGGTGGAATAGCTGCATTGTTCATCCTGCCTGAGTTTATGAAAAATGATCCGTTACTCGTTTCGCTCAATCATAGGCTTCAATCCCCAAGCGGCGAGCATTGGCTGGGTACGGATGGTTTAGGCAGAGATTTAATGTCACGGTTGGTATACGGAGGCAGAAATACGGTTGGCACAAGCTTGTTGATTTTGCTTCAGTCTCTCGGTATTGGCATTCCGGCCGGCGTAATCGCAGGGGTTATGGGCAAAGGGATAGACCGACTATTCATGCGTGTGTCGGATTCCTTTTTGGCTTTTCCCGATTACTTGATTGCCATCGTACTGACAGGCTTGCTTGGGCCGGGTGTCGTCAACCTGATGATTGCAATTGTATCGGTAAAATGGGTGGCATACGCTCGTCTGGTAAGAAGCAGCTTGATGGCTGAAAAAGAGAAGGATTATATCTACAGCGCCCGCTTGAGCGGGGTGCCGACGATTCGATTGGTCATCCGGCATTTGCTGCCAGCGGCTTTCAGAGAAATTGTGGTCGTAGCCACACTGGATTTGGGTAAAATCATTTTAATGATCGCGGGTCTATCCTATATTGGACTCGGGCTACAGCCGCCTACTCCCGAATGGGGAGCGATGCTGAATGAGGGACGGGCCTATTTTCACAGTTCTCCGTTGGCGATGGTTATTCCGGGGGTGGCCATTATGCTGTTCGTTCTTTTATCCAATCTGATTGGGGATCAGCTACGGGACAATCTTGAACTAAGGCCACGGGGGAAATGAAATGATGAACATTCTGGAAATAACCGGACTGCATTTGAGGTCAGAGCAAGGCTTGATCGTACGTGATCTTCATATATCTATTAGCGCGGGACAGTGCCATGCGCTGATTGGTGAAAGCGGTAGTGGGAAAAGCATGACCTCGCTGTCGATTGGCGATCTGCTTCCTGCGACGGTCTGGGTAGAATCCGGTAAGATCGAATTGTGTGGAAGCCCGTTACTCACCCTGTCCAAGAGAGATAGAGAACGCCTTCGCGGGCAGGAAATCGCTTATGTTTTTCAGGACTATGCCAGCGTGTTTACGCCGTTTATCACTATAGGCAAACTAATGGACGAAACGCTAAAAGCACATCATGTGTTAGAACGCAAAAGCCGCAAAGAGCGCATCGTGCAAGTCCTCGAACACGTTCGATTACCGAAAGAAATATACAACCGTTATCCATTTCAGCTCAGCGGTGGGCAGCTACAAAGGGTATCGCTTGCGGTAGCCATCATGCTGGAATCCAAGCTGCTGATTATGGACGAGCCTACGACAGCATTGGATCAAACGAATGCCAACGAAATTTTACGGATCATTTCAGAGCTAAAAGAACGCACCCAATGCGGCATTTTGTTCATCTCGCATGACCTGAGAAACGTCAAGCGCTACGCCGATCAAGTCACCGTAATGCGAGAAGGGCAGCTTATGGAGTCGGGGAACACATTGCCATTGTTGAACAACCCGAAGCAGCCCTACACCCGAAGGCTGATTGAAGCTATTCCATCCTTGCGCCCATCAATGAAATCCGTGCATGAGTCCATATAGAGAGGGCGGCAACATCGTTATGAACCCGAAACTTGTACCTGAACTTTTAGTCGTGCAGGACGTGCATAAATCTTACCGCAAAAAGAGACAAGTGCTCGGCGGGGTATCGTTGACGATTCGAGCGGGTGAATGTGTGGGACTGATTGGAGAAAGCGGCTGTGGAAAAAGCACATTGGCACGCTGCATCATGCTCATGCAAGGTATAGATGCAGGAACAATCTGGTTTCAGGGAACGCCCGTTCAAGCAGAAAAAAAGGAATCGTTAAAACGTTATAAAGGACAGATGCAGGCCGTATTTCAAAATCCCTCTGCGGCGCTAAATCCAAGGTTTCGTTTACTGGAATCCGTCATGGAGCCACTGGATCAACTGGAACAAAAGATTCCATCCTTTTTGAAAGACTGTGGTTCGGACAGAAGAGAAATAGCAGGAAAATTGCTGGAATATGTGGGCCTATCACCTGAATTGCTGGATAGATACCCTCATGAAATCAGCGGTGGACAAAAGCAACGGCTTTGCATGGCAAAAGCTATCAGCGTGGAGCCTGCACTCATTATTATGGATGAACCAACATCCAGTCTGGATACCTTAATTCAGTCAGAAATGTTGAACTTACTCAAGGAGTTACAGGGCAGACTGAGATTTTCGTATTTGTTTATTTCCCACGACTTACCTGTGGTGCAGTATATGTGCGACCGGGTGCTAGTCATGCACGAAGGACATTTGGTGGACGAGTTTGTAAAGGAGGAACTTTTTGCTCCCAACAGACATCCATACACCCGCCAATTAGTTGCAGAATATGATTAATAGATTCTAATTCATTGCCCTGACCAGCTTAAATTGCTGGTCTTTTTTGTATCTATGATTTTAAATTAGAAAATTCACATTAGAACGGAGCAGGCGGAATGTTGCTGGACAAGCGAAGCGATCGCCTGAAAGCTTTCCGTAGGAAAGCTCGCATCGTAAGCATAAACTGCCCCGGGATTTCTACCATTATGTGCTTATTCAAGAAATCCGGGGGCAACAGCGATGGGAAGCACCATCCGCATGCGTAGTGGCACGAATGTAATTTTCAACGTTCCCCCCATATATCTAATTTTGAACTGATTTTTCTCCTAATTCGTTGGGTATCCGCTTTCAAGTCAGCCAAGTATGATAATAGTAACTACATACAAGGAGGAGCTTGTTATGGAATCATCAACTGAAACCGCTTCCAATGCTGGTGCTACGATTCCTGAGTCTAACCGGGGCAGACCGCGCAAGGTACGCGGGCCGAAGCGCGGGCGTGGAGAAAAAGGCTTGTGGGACAGTGTAAAGCAACAAAAGTACCTTTATTTTATGTCCATTCCTTTCGTCATATGGGTGTTTGTTTTCAGTTATCTTCCGCTGTGGGGCTGGACGATGGCATTTCAAAATTATAAGCCCGCCAAATACTTTCTGGATCAGAAGTGGGTGGGGCTGGATAACTTTATTGAGCTATTTCAGGACGAACGTTTTTATTTGGTGCTGCGCAATACGCTGGCGATGAGCCTGATGGGGATTATCTTTGGTTTTGTTGTTCCAATCTTTTTTGCCATTCTGCTAAATGAGCTGCGGGGGATGTTGTTCAAGCGATTCGTGCAGACCATATCCTATCTCCCGCATTTTGTATCATGGGTTGTTGTTGCCGGGTTGGTTACGAAAATGCTGTCCATAGACGGAGGAATCGTCAACGATATATTGATAGCGCTTCATATTGTGGATGAGCCGATTCAATTTATGGCGAAGGGTAGCTGGTTCTGGTATATTGTAACCGCTTCAGATATATGGAAAGAGACGGGCTGGAACACGATTATTTATTTAGCCGCAATCACCGGGATTGACCAGGAACAGTATGAAGCCTCGCGTGTGGACGGGGCAAGTCGCTGGAGACAGATGTGGCATATTACGCTACCGGGTATCCGTTCGACCATTGCCGTTCTGTTCATTATGGCGATTGGGCATCTGGTGAGCAACGGTTTTGAAAAGCAGTTCTTGCTCGGCAACAGTCTGGTGACGGATTATTCCGAGGTGCTGGATTTGTATGCGCTGAATTACGGGATTAATTTGGGTCGTTTCTCTTACGGGACAGCGATTGGTATTTTCAATTCGTTGGTCAGCATCCTGCTGTTGTTTACGGCAAATGGCATATTCAAAAAACTGACCAAAGAAAGCATCATGTAGGGAGGGAGATGCGAAATGACGAATAAGGCATTTAATGCTACTCGGTCTGAAAAGCTGTTTGACCTGTTTAATTATGTCCTGATGGCTTTGATCGTGGTTGTGACATTATATCCATTTTTGAACGTACTTGCGATTTCCCTGAACAATTCAACGGACACCGTTCGCGGTGGTATTTATATATGGCCCCGCCAATTTACGCTCGAAAATTACAAAACGATTTTCCAGTACGAGGGCCTTCTTCAGGGACTGCAAATATCCATTCTTCGTACTTTAGTCGGGACGGTACTCGGATTGATCTGCGCGTCTATGCTTGCTTTTACATTGAGTCGGGTCGAGTTTCGCGCTCGTAAGTTTATCTCCACGTTTCTGGCGTTGACGATGTATTTTTCCGGCGGGATGGTGCCCGTGTTTATTTTGATGCGTGATCTGCATCTACTGGGTTCGTTTTGGGTGTACATTTTTCCAGGCTTAATTAGCGCATTTAACGTGTTTGTTATTCGTTCCTTTATGGACGGTTTGCCGTATGCGTTGCAGGAGTCTGCCAAACTCGATGGGGCGAATGATTTTACGATTTACTGGAGAATTATTTTGCCGCTGTGCAAACCAGTATTGGCAACGATTGCTCTTTTTTTGGCAGTAGGTCAGTGGAATGCTTGGTTTGATACGTATTTGTATAATGGTGGGGCTCCGCAATGGACGACGCTGCAGTATGAGCTGATGAAGATACTGCAAAGTACGCAGCAAGGTGGCTCCAGTATGACAAATAGTAACGATATGGCTAAGCAAATGGCTCAAATTTCACCAGAGTCGATTAAAATGGCGATTACAATTACGGTTACACTTCCCATTCTGATGGTATATCCGTTCCTGCAAAAGTATTTTGTAGGCGGGATGACGCTGGGCGCGGTGAAATCATAATGCGGTGAAATCATAAAAGCCGGGCTTCCGGCGGTAAAGTAACTGCGATTTGCAGGTTAAGTCATCATAAGAATATAGGAGGTTTTGTTCATGAAAAAGGTTTGGTCCAGATTTGCACTCATTCCCTTGCTCGCGGTGTCACTTACCGCACTGGCAGGCTGTGGGGGAAGCGATAAAGCAGCAAAGGAAGGTACATCCAGCGGCACAGACCCGATTACGTTTAGCTTCTTCGGAGCAGATACAAGCCCGCAATGGAATGGAATGAAGGATGAAATAGGCAAGGAAATCACCAAGAAAACAGGTATAACCTTGAATGCGGAATTTGATGTCAGCGGCGGAGGTGGAGATGACCGAATTGCTTTGATGGCAGCAAGTGGAGAATACCCGGACTTGGTTTCTCCTAAAGCGAATATTAGCAAGCTCGTGGATGCGGGGGCCATGATTGATCTGACAGATCTGATCAATGATCACGCACCCAATCTCAAAAAGCTATACGGACCCTATATGGATCGTTTGAAATACAGTAATAAAGATCAATCTATCTATGTCCTTCCTACGTATGCAGGTGTGGGACAGGAGAGCTTTGACGCGACGGGGGGATTTGAAATTCAGCATAAAGTGCTAAAGGAGTTAGGTTATCCAAAGGTAAGAACGCTACAGGATTATGAAAACGTACTCAAAACCTATGTAGCCAAGCATCCGACGATCAATGGCAAAAAAACGATCCCTCTCACGCTGGATGCAGACGACTGGAGAATTATGATTACCGTAACGAATCCTGCCTTCCAGACGACTGGAGCGCCGGATGATGGTGAATATTTTATTGATCCCAAAACATTTGAAGCCCAACTTCATTATAAACGTCCAGAAGAAAAGGAATATTTCCGTTGGTTGAACCACATGTACAATGAAGGGCTGCTGGATAAAGATTCATTTGTGCAAAAAAGTGATCAATACAAATCCAAAATTGCCAGCGGTCGTGTCCTCGGTCTGATCGACCAGGAGTGGGGTTATCAGGATGCTGAGAATGCGTTAAAAGCGTCAGGCAAGGCCGATTCCAGTTACGCCCATTTTCCAGTTACACTTTCGGAAGAATACAAGGATCGTTCCTTTCAGGATACGGGCTTCACGTCCGGTTATGGAGTAGGTATTACAGAAAATTGCAAGGACCCGGTGCGGGCTATTAAATTCCTTGATTATTTAGCTTCCGATGAAGGACAGGTGCTAGTGAACTGGGGGATCGAGGGCAAGCATTATGAGATCAAAGACGGCAAACGCGTCATTCCGGCTGATGTGCTGGAGCAAAAAACGAATAATGCAACCAACTTCAATAAATCCACTGGAATAGAATTGTACACGCTCATCAGCGGACACTATGGTGATGGCGTGAAGGATCCTACAGGTAACTACTATACTGCCAAATTCCCGGAGCAAATTATCGCGGCTTATTCGGAGCCGGAGAAAGAATCACTTAAAGCATATGGCGTAAAAACGTGGAAAGATCTGTTCCCGGACAAGAAAGAATTTGATGTGAAGCCATGGGGTGCAGCCTATAACCTGACAACAGACAATGAATCAAATTATAACGTTACGTTCAAAAAAACGACGGATATTATCCGCAAACGTATACCGGAAGCTATCTTGGCCCCAACATCCAATTTTGACACCGTATACGACAACATGGTTAAAGAACTGGATGCCGCTGGAGCTGTCCAAATGGAACAGCAATACACGCAACTGGTGAAGGACAGAGTGGAGTTATGGAGCGGCAAGGCTTCTAAATAGCGAGCTGACTTAACGAGGCGCAACAAAATGATGGGTTGTCGGAAAGACGGAGCGCTTGTCCTTGTGGTTCATACGGGATTGGCGCTCTGTTTAATCTCAATGGGGGAAGGGTTTGATGTGAGACAACGCGAAAAGCAGAAATCCCTGCGTTTATGGTATCGCCAGCCTGCTAAGGTGTGGGAGGAAGCATTGCCTGTCGGCAATGGGAGGCTGGGCGCGATAGTTTTTGGCGGGATCGGGGAGGAGCGTTTGCAATTAAACGAGGATACGCTCTGGTCCGGATTTTCCAGAGACGGCGTTCAATATGGTGCATTGAGATATTTGAAGCCCGTCAGGGAACTGATTGCGGACGGAAAATACAAGGACGCGGAACATCTGATTAATACGAATATGCTAGGTCGCGATACGGAGGCTTATCAGCCTTTGGGAGATTTGTGGTTTACGCAGGAGGGCCTAGGGGGAATTGCGCATTATGAACGGGAACTGGATTTGCTGACCGGAACGGCAGCGGTCACTTTTCAGAGTGATGGGGTCCGCTATACCCGTGAAGTTATCGCCAGTGCACCAGATGGAATTATTATGGTATCGCTGACTGCGGATAGGCCTGGAAAGATCAATGCAATCGTGCGTATAACTACACCGCATCCTTGTGAAACCGAGGCTGGCGAGGATGCACATTTTGGTGATTCATCGAAATGGAATAGTGACAAGGAAGAGGGCCCATCTGATGAATCAACGAGGGACGTAATTACGTTAACCGGACGAGCGCCCAGCCATGTGGAGTCCAATTATCGCGGGGATCATCCGCAGTCGGTTGTTTACGAGGATGAATTGGGGATGGCCTTTGCGGTTCAGACGCGGGTTATCCCCGAGGGGGGGACGCTGACAGAGGATGCTGACGGAGTGCTGAGTGTATCGGGTGCGGATAAACTCACGGTGTATTTGGCCGCAGCTACCGGATTCCGGGGATTTGATACTAAACCGGACAGTGATGCAGCGGAACCGACAGGCGTATGCCAAGTTACTCTGGATAAAGCAGTCTCGCTTGGATACGAGCAGGTGAAGCGACGGCATGAGCAAGATCATCGGGAACTATTTGGCCGCGTCGAGTTAGAGCTTGGGGATGATACCGGGAAGGATCGAATGACAAAAAGACAAATTCCGACTGACTTGCGATTGGAGCAGTACCGCGAAGGTCAGACGGACCCGGATTTGGAGGTGCTGTTGTTTCAGTATGGACGCTACTTACTGATAGCCAGTTCGCGTCCGGGCAGTCAGCCCGCCAATCTTCAGGGTATCTGGAATGACCGGGTGCAGCCGCCGTGGAACAGTGATTATACAACGAATATTAATACCCAGATGAACTATTGGCCGGTGGAGATATGCAATCTTGCCGAGTGCCATGAACCCTTGTTGCACATGATTGGTGAAGTTAGCCGTACGGGACGCAGAGTTGCTTCGATACATTATGGCGCTCAAGGCTGGACGGCCCACCATAATGTAGACGTCTGGAGGTATGCCGGACCGTCAGGAGGCCATGCCAGTTGGGCCTTTTGGCCGCTCGGGGGTGTCTGGCTAACCGCCCATTTATGGGAACGGTATCTGTTTACTCAGGATACAGCTTATTTGGCGGAACAAGCTTATCCGCTGATGAAGGGAGCGGCCGCCTTTTGTATAGATTGGCTCGTGGAAGGCCCGGACGGCTGGCTTGTGACCTCACCTTCTACATCACCTGAAAACAAATTTAAAACCCTGGACGGAGAGGATTGCAGTATATCCATGGGTTCAACGATGGATATGACGCTAATTCGAGAGCTGCTGGGCAACTGCATCCAGGCTGCCGACCTGCTGGAATTAGACCGTGAATTCTGCAACCGCTGTGAAGAGACACTGCAACGCCTGCTGCCCTACCAGATTGGTCGTCACGGACAGTTACAGGAATGGTTTGCCGATTTTGAGGAAGCGGAGCCGGGACATCGACATGTTTCACATCTGTATGGTTTGTATCCCGGACGAGAAATCCATGTTCGTGATACCCCGGAGCTGGCAGAAGCAGCCCGCATATCGCTGCGCCGACGGCTTGATCATGGCGGTGGTCATACCGGATGGAGCTGTGCCTGGTTGATTAACCTGTACGCTCGGTTGGAGGATGGCGAAGCAGCACATCGGTATGTGCGCACATTGCTGTCGCGTTCGACCTATCCGAATTTATTCGACGCTCATCCGCCTTTTCAGATCGACGGCAACTTCGGCGCGACGGCGGGGATTGCGGAAATGCTGCTGCAAAGTCGTCCGGGTGAGCTGACCTTACTGCCCGCTCTGCCTTCGGCATGGTCGGAGGGGCGGGTCAGCGGATTGCGGGGACAAGGCGGGATGACGGTCAACATGGAATGGTCCAGTGCCCGACTCGTTCGCGCGGAACTTGCCGCATACGTCCCGACTGGACGCTGCACGATTCGCAGTGCCCATCCGTTCAGTGCAGATGCTCGGAAGGCTCAGCCTGATCCAGAACATGGAGGATTCATTTTGTCATGGAATTTTACCAAAGAGCAGGAAACTACGGACAGACATTCGATTATTATTGATGGAGAGGAAGAAAAAATATGACCTTTTTTCAATTTCCGCAGGACTTTATGTGGGGGACGGCAACGGCAGCCTATCAAATCGAGGGGGCCTATGAGGAGGATGGAAGAGGTTTGTCCATCTGGGATACCTTTGCCCATACGCCCGGCAAGGTGTTCAACGGAGATAACGGGAATGTAGCCTGTGACAGCTATCATCGCTATGAAGAAGATATTCGGCTGATGAAGGAGCTGGGCATTCGTACATATCGTTTTTCGGTGTCATGGCCGCGTATATTCCCCAATGGTGACGGTGAAGTCAATCAGGAAGGGCTGGACTATTATCATCGTGTAGTGGATATGTTGAACGAAAATGGAATTGAGCCGTTTTGTACGCTGTATCACTGGGATCTGCCACAGGTACTTCAAGATGCCGGAGGATGGGAAAACCGTCGCACGATTCAGGCATTCGTCCAGTATGCAGAGACGATGTTCCGCGAGTTCCATGGAAAGATACACCATTGGCTGACGTTCAATGAGCCGTGGTGCATCGCCTTTTTATCCAATATGCTGGGAGTTCATGCTCCCGGTCTGACCAATCTCCAGACAGCCATCAACGTTGGGCACAATCTACTGGTTGCGCATGGCCTATCCGTACGCCGTTTCCGCGAGTTGGGCACCAGTGGTCAGATTGGCATAGCGCCGAATGTCTCCTGGGCTGTACCCTATAGCACTTCCGAGGAAGACAAAGCGGCGTGTGCGCGTACGGTTTCCCTGCATAGTGACTGGTTTCTCCAGCCCATCTACCAGGGTTCGTATCCTCAGTTTCTGGTAGACTGGTTCGCCGGGCAAGGAGCTACCGTACCGATTCAGGAAGGAGATATGGGCATTATTAGCGAACCTATTGATCTGATCGGTATAAACTACTACGCTATGTCCGTCAATCGTTTTAATCCCGAAGCTGGATTCCTTCAATCCGAAGAGATTAATATGGGGCTGCCTGTGACAGATATCGGCTGGCCGGTGGAATCGCGCGGGCTGTATGAGGTCCTGCATTATTTGCAAAAGTACGGCAACATCGATATTTATATTACAGAAAACGGGGCTTGTATTAACGATGAGATTGTGAATGGCAAGGTTCAGGATGACCGCCGTATTTCCTATATGCAGCAGCATTTGGTGCAGGTGCATCGGGCGATTCATGACGGCCTTCATGTGAAAGGCTATATGGCATGGTCGCTCATGGACAATTTTGAATGGGCGGAAGGGTATAATATGAGATTCGGTATGATTCATGTCGATTTTCGCACTCTGACCCGCACCCCCAAGGAAAGCTACTACTGGTATCGAAATGTGGTAAGTAACAACTGGCTGGAGACCAGACGCTAAAAGAGCATGCACTTTGAGGATAAAGCGGACATGGGCCTGTCTCCGCTCCCTTTTGTTTGAACAGCAAGCCCTCCGGGGTAATAATACCCAGGATGAAATTGCAGGTTGCTAGAAGTATGGTGAGGCTATCAAGAATAAAATCACAGTGATTGTGCATACTGACAAAATACCTGAAGAGGGCGTTTCAACAATTTTAGACCAAGGGGAGTGGAGGATATGGCTTCGAATTTTAGAAAATCAGGATCGAACGAAAAGCAAATGAGCCGCTCGGTGTCTGTCATCGCCTGGATCGCTTGGATTGTGGGCATTATTCTTATTTTGTTCAATTTAGGTAATCTAAGTGATCGTAATATATATTTAATGGTGGGTATTGGATGTGTCGTTGGCGGATTTTTTATTTATATGATCGGAAAAGGGCTGGTCATTGCCCGCAAGAAGGAAGACCAAGAAAACGGACATCGTTAAAACAATTGAAAAAATATTTTAAGAAAACATATAATAAAAACAACAACGTGGGGCTTCGAGCAGTGTAGCATGATAACTGTAAGGAGTCCCGTTTTTTGCTTTAATATAGCTTCTTCAAGATACACAATAACGTTTTTATTATGTCATCTTTGAATTAACAAGAAATTTTGAATTTGCAAGAGAAATTTTATTTTAAGAGAGATTTTTCACAAAAAACGGACAAATAATCGACAATTCTGTTAACAATAAAAAAAGTCCCTGCTTTTCTGATATCTTATATAGGGGCAACATTACAGGAGTTCGTTAGTTTTGAGTAATTTATTATTTAAGGAGAGGGGAACAACATGAACAAAAAACCAAAAGCGATTATTGCGTTGGTTTTGACCGTGCTCACGGTAGCATTGCTCATTTGGACGTGTTTTTATGCTGGCGGAAAATACGTTGTTTTCGATCCGAAAGGACCTATTGGGCAAGCACAAAAAGAGCTGATCATTCTTTCAACGTCTATGGCTGCACTTCTGATTGTACCGGTCATGATTTTGACTTTTTTCATCATTTGGCGATATCGCGACGCACCGGATAACAAAGCAAAGTACCAACCCCACTGGGATGACAGTAAAAAGCTGGAGACCGTATGGTGGGCTATTCCAATCGTAGTGATCTTGATTCTTGCGGTTATAACCGCGAGGTATACCTACTTGCTGGAGCCTTCCAAGCCGTTGGCAAGTACACAAAAGCCAGTAACCATTCAAGTGACTTCACTGGACTGGAAATGGCTCTTCATGTACCCGGAAGAAGGTATTGCTACAGTCAATGAAATTCACATTCCTAAAGGTGTTCCGGTCCGTTTTGAACTGACTGCCGACGCCCCGATGAACTCGTTCTGGATTCCGCAATTGGGCGGTCAGATCTACACCATGTCAGGCATGGCTATGAAACTGCATTTGCAGGCCGACCACGAAGGAACTTACTTTGGTTCGGGTGCAAACTTTAGCGGTGAGCATTTTGGACAAATGCGCTTTGATGTAGAGGTTCAGTCGGATGAAGAGTACAAAAACTGGGTCGCTAACATCAAGAAGCAGTCTAAGCCGCTGACGAAGGACGGCTATTTGGCGCTTGCAAAACCAGGTTTGTCCCAGCCTGATGAGTATTCTTCGATTCCCGACGGCTTGTTCCAGGAAATTGTAACCAAGTACGTAGTAGACGGTGCTTCTAACCCGCATGCAGGACATGGTGAAGGAGCATCCACAGAAGGTTCTTCCAAGTCCGGCACAGAGGATAAAGCTGCAATGGACATGAGTCATATGAATATGAGCGGACACAATTAAATGATTACAGGGAAGGAGGCCCCCAATGCTTGACAAAATAAAAGAGTTTGCATCCACTTTCTTCGTTACTGGAGACCCGATGATCTATGGAGCGGACGTTTCCATCGCACTAGCAATGATCGGGATCGTGTTTGTGCTCACTTATTTCAAAAAATGGGGCTGGCTTTGGAAAAACTGGTTGACTACCGTTGACCATAAAAAAGTCGGTATTATGTATATTCTTGCGGCCATCTTGATGTTATTCCGCGGTGGCGTGGATGCATTATTGATGCGTATTCAACTTGCTACTCCGGATGTTACACTCCTGCATCCTGAGCATTACAACCAGATTTTCACAACACATGGCACGATCATGATCTTGTTTATGGCGATGCCGTTGATGTTTGGTTTGTTTAACATCGCCGTACCACTTCAAATTGGTGCGCGTGACGTTGCGTTTCCTTTCCTGAACGCATTGAGCTTCTGGCTTTTCTTTATGGGAGCGATGTTGTTCAACCTGTCCTTCGTTATCGGTGGTTCGCCAGACGCAGGCTGGTTGAGTTATCCACCGCTTTCAGAACTGCAATTTAGTCCCGGCGTCGGTCAGAACTTCTATATCTGGGGTATTCAGATTTCTGGTATAGGTTCATTGGCTACGGGTATCAACTTTATTGTTACCATTATTAAAATGCGTGCACCTGGTATGACCTGGATGAAAATTCCTATCTTTACGTGGTCCGTATTTTCATCATGTGTTATTATCATTTTCGCGTTTCCAATTCTGACGGTTACTTTAGCTTTGCTATTCCTTGACCGCTTTGGAGGAGGACACTTCTTTACCCTTGACTTCGGCGGTAACCCGATGATGTATATCAACTTGATCTGGATGTGGGGTCACCCTGAGGTATACATTGTAGTTTTGCCTGCCTTCGGTATTTATTCCGAGGTCATCAGCGTATTCTCCAAAAAGAAATTGTTTGGATACAAGTCCATGGTTTACGCCATGTTCATTATTGCGATCTTGTCCTTCTTCACCTGGGCGCATCACTTCTTCACGATGGGATCAGGCGCAGATGTTAATGCATTCTTTGCGATTTCGACGATGGTTATCGCAATACCGACAGGGGTTAAAGTATTTAACTGGCTGTTCACGATGTATCGGGGTAAGATCACATTTAAGACCCCTATGATGTGGTCAATTGCTTTTATTCCGAACTTCTTGATTGCAGGTTTGACGGGCGTAATGTTGTCTGTAGCGCCTGCAGACTTCCAGTTCCATAACAGTTACTTCCTGATCGCTCACTTTCACTCCGCTCTGATTGGTGGTGTAGTGTTCGGTTACTTGGCAGGTCTTTACTATTGGTGGCCTAAAATGTTTGGTTTCACATTGCCTGAAACGCCTGGTAAATGGGCTTTCTGGTTCTGGAACATCGGTTTCTATGTATGTTTTATTCCGCAATATTCTCTCGGTCTGATGGGGATGACGCGTCGTCTGAGCACTTATGGCTGGGATACCGGCTGGCAGCCGCTTAACCTCGTTTCGACCGTTGGGGCATTCCTGATGGGAATTGGTTTCTTGTTCCAGGTTCTTCAAATTCTTCTGGGCATCAAGAATTACCGCAAGCTGAAGGATACAACAGGCGACCCTTGGGGTGGCCATACGTTGGAATGGTCGATTCCTTCACCTGCACCGGAGTACAATTTTGCTACCATTCCGCAAGTGGAAGAACGCGATGACTGGTGGGCAGAAAAAGATAAACGTGCAAAAGGTATTTTCAGAAAGCAACCGCCAATTGAAGCGATTCATATGCCGAAGAACTCGGCGATTCCATTCATTATGTCGGTATTCTTTTTCATTGCAGGTTTCGGGTTCGTATTCGGATGGTCGTTCTTCTATATTCCAGGGCTGATCGGTGTGGCAATTTGTATGATTTGCCGTTCGTTCTTCTCCTATGATGGCGACTACTATATCCCTGCGGATGAAGTAAAACGCACGGAAGCGGCAATAAGGGGGTCTGTATAATGGCACAAGCTGCAGCACATCAAAGCCATGATCATGACCACGGGCATCACGATCCGCAAGAGTTGAAGATGCTTGGTTTTTGGATCTTCCTCGTAACGGATGTGATCCTGTTCAGTACCTTGTTCGCAACCTTCGTCGTCCTTCGGAACAACACAGCTGGAGGACCGGGTGGCGCAGAGCTGTTTAACATGACGGGCGTTATTATTGAAACGTTCCTCTTGCTCACGAGCAGCTTCACAAGTGGTCTGGCTGTGTTGGCCATGAACAAAGGTAGCATGAAGGGATTAATCAGCTGGTTAATCGTGACAGCGATCCTGGGTCTTGGTTTTATCGGTTTTGAGGTTTACGAGTTTGTTGAGTTGGTACACGAAGGAGCCAATTTTGGAACCAGTGCGTTCTTGTCGGCATTCTTCACTTTGGTTGGAACGCACGGACTTCACGTTTCGTTAGGTCTGGTTTGGATGATTGGACTCATGTTCCAGTTGAAAAAGCGCGGGCTTACACCAGAGACAAAGGGCAAAGTTTCGGCATTGAGCTTGTACTGGCACTTTTTGGACGCTGTCTGGATCTTCTTGCTGACAGTCGTCTATTTGATGGGGGTGATGTAGATGGCACAGCATCAATCAGGAGCGGGTTCGCATGGTCATGATGATTCTCACGGTTCAGTGAAATCCTATGTTATCGGGTTTATTCTGTCCATCGTACTGACTATCATTCCTCTCGGTGTGGTTATGAATCATATGTTGAGCCGCACTTCGACTATGGTTGTTATTTTAGTCGCGGCAGTGCTGCAATTTCTGGTTCAGCTTTTCTTCTTCATGCACATCCGTGAAAGCAATGGACCACGCTGGAATGTCATGACTTTGATTTTCGGTGTAGTTATCCTGTTGACCGTCGTTGGTGGTTCTGTATGGATTATGGAATACAACATGGTAGCACACTAATAAGTACAAACTAATTAGATAAGAGGAAGCGGACTTAGAGCCGCTTCTTCTTTTTTTGTGCAGCATATTGGAATTATAAACTGTGGCTGCTTGAACTCAAGTTTACATATGTGTAAAATGGAATTGTATAACAGTAGAATGAAAACGATAATACTAGTGGAGAGCGGAGGAAAAAGTAATGAACACAGAATTACTGTTTAAACCTTTTAAGGCAGGTAATTTATCTCTTCCCAATCGGATTGTTATGGCGCCTATGACACGGAATTTTTCTCCTCAAGGTATTCCAGGGTCTGATGTAGCCGCGTATTATCGTCGCCGTGCGGAAAATGCAGTTGGATTGATTATTACAGAGGGAACTGCTATTAATCATCCCGCAGCCGTGGAGCATACGAGCATTCCTAATTTTTATGGTGAGGGATTAAAGGGATGGGCCAAGGTAGTCGAGGAGGTTCATGCGGTAGGTGGCAAGATTATACCGCAGCTCTGGCATGTGGGTACGGCCCGTAAAATAGGTGCGGATAATCAACCGAATCCCGAGGCATTGCCTGTCGGTCCGTCCGGTATCTCTCCCGCCGGTGAAAAGGTGGTTGAGCCATTGACGGAGGCGGAGATTGCGGATATTATCTCAGCTTATGCTCAGGCCGCTGCCGATGCCCAGCGAGTGGGTTTTGACGGCATTGAGCTTCATGGAGCACACGGCTATTTAATCGATCAATTTTTCTGGGACAAAACCAATAAGCGTACCGATCAATACGGAGGCAATTTGGCCCAGCGTACTCGGTTTGCAGTGGAGGTCATTGAGGCTTGTCGTCGTGCAGTGGGGCCGAATTTCCCAATTGTATTGAGATTCTCCCAGTGGAAGATGTACCATTATGAAGAAAAACTGGCACAGACACCACAGGAACTGGAACAGTTTCTGGCTCCATTAGTGAAGGCGGGGGTGGATGTATTCCATTGCTCAAGCCGCCGTTTTTGGGAACCGGAATTTGAAGGGTCAGATCTAAACCTGGCAGCTTGGACCAAAAAGATTACAGGCAAGCCAGTTATTACTGTGGGCTCGATTGGTTTGGAAAAGGCCTTTTTGAGTGATTTGGAAAAAAATAATAGTCGTCAAACCGATCAATCCAGTAGTGTAGAGGCAAGATTGGAACAACTCGTGGGGCAAGTAGAACGAGAGGAAGCTGATCTGGTTGCGGTTGGACGGGCTTTGCTGGTTGATCCGGCGTTTGCGGTGAAGTTACGTGATCAACAAATAGAAGAAATTATTCCCTACAGTGATGAAGCATTAAAAACGTTGAATTAAGCCTTATTTAGCGCAACGCTATACAGGGTGGGTAGCCAGGCATTGAGACTTGAAAATTCTCTGTTACAGGGCAAGCTGTAATATAAGCTATTCGTAAATTCTACGAATTTGCTATAATAGGAGCATCAAGTCGAAATACACGGGGTGAAATGGATGAATTCTGAAACGGAAGCTTTGGATTGCGAGCCGGCTTGTCACGGTTCAGACAAAGAAATCGAGCACATAAAATCTTCCCTTGTTGAGGATTCTATCGCATACAAAATGTCGGAGCTGTTCAAAGCCTTGGGTGATCCGACACGGATCAAGCTAATCTACGCTTTGGCTCAGAAGGAGCTGTGTGTACATGATCTGACCCAGGTATTGAATATGGGGCAATCTGCCGTATCTCACCAGCTTCGTTATTTGCGTAATTTGCGGATTGTCAAACGCCGCAAGGAAGGCAAGACGGTGTTTTATTCGCTGGATGATAATCATGTGGAGCAGATATTTTTGCAAACCCACCAGCACATTTCACATCAATGATTTTTGGACCAAAAAACAAAAGAGCGCCAGCGCATGGCGCTCTTTTGGTGTTTGTCTGGGGAATCGGAGCTTTTTTTGGCGAAAAGAGGCTATTGTCATTGACTTTTGACCCTGATCCTGAATATAATGGCCTTAATAAATAATATATGAACAGTTGCTCATATATAGTTAATTGGAGGCCAATGATTATGGATGCTCTGAAAAGAACGGAACGGCACGAATGGATTTTGGAAGGCTTGGATTGCGCCAACTGTGCTCTGAAGATTGAAAATGGAGTCAGTAAAATAGAAGGTGTACTTGATTGCTCGGTCAATTTTGTGACGAAAACATTGACGATGACAGCAAGCCCGGATCAAAAAGAGGAGATTCTTCGTCAAACGGAACAGAAGGTTCACAGACTGGAGCCTCACGTCCGTATGATCGAAAAAAGCGCACGTGGACGCTCGAGTGAGATCCATCGCAGTGTGGCGGGTGCCGCACAGGCAGGCAGTTCAGGGGAGCGCCCCCATAGTCATGAGCATGGTGAAGGACATACGCATGAGAACGGCCAACAACATGGAGTTCACAGCCACACAGGTCATACTCATAGTCATGAAGCACATGCTGAGGAAGTTCATGCCCATGATGGCCACCACCATGGCGAACATGCACATGATCATGGTGATTCCACACATGCTCATTCACATTCGCATGAGGATGACAGCCATGCCGGGCATACACATGACCACGGTACAGACGGTATGCGCCGGATGATTGCACGCTTGGCTATCGGTGCAGTCGTTGCGGCAGTTGCCTGGTGGTTGCCTGTAGAGGGCCTAGGCAAGCTGGCACTGTTTTTACTGGCATATATCATTGTCGGCGGAGATGTAGTCTTGCAGGCTGTTCGCAGTCTGGTGCGGGGAATGGCTTTTGACGAGTATTTCCTGATGACGGTGGCAACGGTTGGCGCATTTGCAATTGGGCAATATCCGGAAGGCGTAGCCGTCATGTTCTTTTATCAAATCGGTGAGCTATTCCAGGGGATTGCGGTCAATCGTTCGCGCAAATCCATCAGCGACCTTATGGATATTCGACCGGACTATGCCAACCTGAAGACAGCTGATTCCGTAAGTCGTGTGTCACCCGAGGATGTGCGTGTAGGTGATCTGATTGTAATCAAGCCGGGCGAGAAGATTCCGCTGGATGGTAAAGTTGTAGACGGAAAATCGCATGTGGATACCTCGGCGTTGACGGGTGAATCCGTGCCTCGTACCGTGGAGCCGGGAAGCAGTGTGATGAGCGGATTTATAAATACAAACGGACTTTTAACTGTAGAGGTTAGCAAGGAATTCAGCGAATCGGCGGTCTCCAAAATTTTGGAGCTGGTGCAAAATGCGAGCGCCAAAAAAGCGCCGACCGAAAAGTTTATCACCAAGTTTTCCAGATACTATACTCCTGTTGTGGTTATCGTTGCGTTGCTTCTGGCAGTCGTTCCACCGCTCTTCGTACCGGGGGCACTGTTTGCAGATTGGGTATATCGTGCACTTGTTTTCCTCGTCATTTCTTGCCCATGTGCGCTGGTCGTATCCATTCCGTTGGGCTTCTTTGGCGGAATCGGGGCAGCCTCTCGTTCAGGTGTGCTGATTAAAGGCGGGAACTATCTTGAAGCACTGAACCATGTGAAATATGCTGTTTTTGATAAAACAGGTACACTCACCAAAGGGGTTTTCCGTGTAACAGGAATTTACCCTGTCGGGGAATTTACGAAGGAAAGTTTGCTGGAAACGGCCGCTTTGGCTGAGCTGCACTCCACACATCCTATTGCCACTTCCCTGCGTGAATCCTATGGCAAGGAGCTTCAAGCCGAGCGGGTACAGCAATATAGCGAAATTTCCGGCCATGGAATTCAGGCACACATAGATGGTCGTCTGGTGTTGGCCGGGAATGCGAAGCTGATGGAGCGGGAGCAAGTCGCTTATAACGACGCACAACGTGCAGGAACACTTGATGAGGGAACGGTCGTTCATGTAGCTGTAGACGGAATGTACGCCGGATGTATCCTGATTTCGGATGAGGTCAAAGAGGACGCGGCACGAACGATTGCTTCACTGAAAAAGCTGGGTATAGTGAAAACGATCATGCTGACAGGTGACAGCCGGACGGTTGCAGAGGCCGTAGGACGACAGTTGGGTCTGGACGAAGTACGTGCAGAGCTGTTACCCCAGCATAAAGCCGAAGCGATTGAACAACTGTCTGCAAGTAAAAAAGCGGGCGACAAGATTTTGTTCGTGGGCGACGGGATTAATGATACCCCTGTGCTGGCGCTGGCAGATGTGGGTGTAGCGATGGGCGGTTTGGGTTCAGATGCCGCGATTGAGGCGGCGGATATCGTGATCATGAACGACGAGCCTTCGAGACTGGTTACAGCGATTCATATCGCCAAGCATACGCGTCGCATCGTGTGGCAGAATATTATATTTGCGCTCGGTGTCAAAGGCGTGTTTCTCACGTTGGGTGCCTTCGGTATTGCTACCATGTGGGAGGCTGTATTTTCCGATGTGGGCGTAACACTGCTTGCCGTACTAAATGTTATGCGTGTACTGAAAGTACGTTCTTTCGAATAAAAAAATCAGTGCCCTCGGGTTATCATCGGATGTATTCATCCTGTGAGATCCGGGGGTTTTTTTGCGCTAAATGCTGCGGTTTAATCTATGTTTTCCGGTCGTTCTACAGATATGTATAAATGTGGGGTGCGCCTAATACGTTAAGGTAGGGACCTTACATGTAAGTCTCATTTGAATTCTGTTTGCCGTCTAATAAGTAAGCGTTCTCTTTTAGGTGGGATACTCGAATTCGTGTGTGCCAACTTGCTGACGGAAGAAAGGATGGATTTGTAGCATGGAGGCTAAAATGATGCATGTATTCGCAGAACTGTTGAGTGAAAAAAACAGCCGGAATTGCGAAGACCCCGAGTCGGGGAGTGAGGCTGCTGCACAGAGACTGGCTATCGAGTCGGTGCTCGAAGGGTGCAGTGAAGTATCTGCCTCTCAGGAGGAAGACCCGCTGGGCTGGCTTGTCGGATTAGCCGAACAGGGCATAATCAGTCATGAGGAGGCGTTGCTGGCTGCGGATTCCGAGCTAATTGGGGAAACGCTGCTGAATAAGGGCAACGATGACAGGGAAGCGATGATCAGACTGCTGGAATGGAGCGATGAATACAGGCGTACATTCATACGTATCTATGCGGATGATCCTGCCCATGCGAATCATACAAGCAAGGAGTCAGCGATAGGGCTAAGTATGGGCAGCCTTGATGGCTATAGTCTTCTGCACGGTCCCTTGTCGCAGTCGTCCAGCCGTGCGGCTGAATTATGTCGTGCCTATCTGGACGCGGCGGAGTCCGGGCATACGATTCATGGTCCTGACGGGGAGCAAGCCCCCCTCCTTATTCCAGGCTCCCGTGCATCAGACACGTACAAAGCCTTTAATCAGGCATCTGGCTTGCCCGGATTGTGTGAGTATCTATCCCGGCGAATTATCGGGCTACTGGAAACAGAGTATGAAGGGTTATTCGAGTCTCTGAACGGATTGCCACTCACGATCGCCCTGATAGAACAGAACAACGCGGTGGGCATTGGAAGCTTGCAAGATATGCAGTTGGAGGCGTTGCTGCGTGCAGCATTGCGAAGTGTGCAGCAGGGGGGAGAACCGCAACTGGAGATTATGGTACGCAATCCGGCTGACGTGAACCAATTTCGGGCCACACGGGACTGGATCGACGGCGTTGCGGAGCAAACCTTATGCGGCCGCCTGCGGTGCATTCCATATCGGGTAGGCGTGCTTTTGACGGTCGATGCGTCCTCGAAGCTCAATGTCAGCCTAACATGGAACGGGGAGGCCAAACCGTCTCATGAGTCTGCCAGTGCCAATCTCATGCCGGAAGTGAGAGCGCAGCAGATCAAGCAGGCGGCTCAAGCCGCAGATATGGCACGTTTTGCCGATGCGGTGATTTTGGAAATCGCACCGATTCCATCATATAATGGCGAGGGAGAGCATCGATTAAACCAACCCGCTGCTGGTGGTTCTGAGAACGCCAGTGATACGATACAATGCATAATGCACGCCATTCGGGGCGTGAAGTCCGAGCTGCCCGTATGGGTGGCGTTAGATGCTATTCACGATTCGCTGGATGAAGCTGCAATCTGGGGAAGCGGGCTAACGGGCGTGATTTGCCCTGAAAAAGCAGCTCCTGTTGCACGCCTTGCGGCTGCACGTTTTGGGCTGCTGCAACATGCAGAGCAGCAACAAGGCTTTGTTGCTCTACAAAACCCCGCGCAGCGGTTTCCGCTGTAGACCAATCCCGAAGGTAGCACGCAATTCATATGACAGCATGCTTCGAAAAATATAGGATATCTGCGCTGCTTGCGCGGGTATCTTTTTTTATTTGGGGCGAATGACGGTTTACAACCGGAGAAGAAAAGGGTTATAATAAAGCGAAAGTTTCTCTAAACCAAAATAATTGCATAAATGCAAAAATGATTATCATTCTCATTGCCAAACATGCTGTTTCGGGCTTCCCGAAGCAGCATGTGCTATTTTAAGGCACTTAACAATGGATATCATTCTCAATGAGATGCAGTAACAAAGAACAAAAAAGGAAAGGAATGTGACATGATGCAAGCAGTTCAACAACTTCAAAAGACATTGTCTCCCTCTGATCGGATACTTTCAAAAAACAGCGGCAGCGGACGGCCAGGCCCGAATCGCAAACCACAATTCCAGCTCAAAAGCATGCTGAAAAACAAGGAGATGCAGGCTGCTCTGGGCAGTGGAACACTTATGCTGATGGCATGGGGCGTCTCGCATTGGTCGCAATGGCTGGCGGTCATCCTGTATGTGGTTTCCTACGCCATGGGTGGCTGGTCCAAAGCCAGAGAAGGAATTGAGACGCTGATTCGTGAACGTGATCTGGATGTCAATTTGCTTATGATCGCAGCGTCATTGGGGGCGGCGGCTATTGGCTACTGGAATGAAGGAGCAATGCTGATCTTCATTTTTGCACTTAGCGGTGCGCTGGAGAGCTATACCACCGAGCGCAGCAGCAAGGATATTTCCGAGCTGATGGCGTTGAAGCCAGAAACGGCTTTACGTCTGTCCCCCGAGGGGACGGAGATGGTCGGCATTGAGCAACTGCTGCCGGGTGATCTGCTGCTGGTGAAGCCGGGCGAATTGATTCCGGCGGATGGTCGGATTTCCAAGGGCGTTTCGGCGGTGAATCAGGCATCTATTACCGGGGAATCCATTCCGGTGAACAAAGCGGCGGGTGACGAGGTATATGCGGGCACCATTAACGGGGAAGGCGTGCTGTACGTGGAGGTTAGTCAATCCTCCGAAGGTACTCTATTTTCAAAAATCATCCGTATGGTGGAGGAAGCGCAGACAGAGGTCCCCGATTCCCAACGGTTTATCAAAAGGTTCGAGTCGATTTACGCCCGAATTGTTGTCGCTGTTACGCTGATTGTTATTGCAGGTGCGCCAATGGTATTGGGCTGGACGTGGGCAGCAGCGTTTTACAAGGCAATGGTATTTCTCGTTGTGGCCTCACCGT
The DNA here is from genome assembly GCF_014858585.1 of Paenibacillus sp. 23TSA30-6. Taxonomy (NCBI): domain Bacteria; kingdom Bacillati; phylum Bacillota; class Bacilli; order Caryophanales; family Paenibacillaceae; genus Paenibacillus; species Paenibacillus sp. 23TSA30-6. The sequence continues at coordinate 146,840 of NZ_SLTL01000008.1, forward strand.
GCGCACTCGTATCATCCATTATGCCAGTCATGCTGTCGGCTATTTCCAACCGTGCCCGTCGGGGCATCCTGTTCAAAGGTGGTGCGCATGTGGAAAATATGGCGCTGACATCTGTCGTCGCCTTTGACAAAACAGGTACGCTGACCATCGGGTCGCCTGTTGTAACTGACTGGATTACCGCCACAGGCTACGATGCCGATGAGCTGTTACACATTGTCGCGGCAGTAGAAAGCTACTCCATGCATCCGTTGGCACGAGCGATTGTAGCCAAAGCCCAAGCCGAATTGGGGCAGCGTGAGCTCCCCACAGTGGAGCAAGTGCAATCCCTGACCGGATGGGGAATGGAGGGCATTGTAGACGGGGTGAGGTGGAAAATCGGGCGCACGGATGTGCTGGATCACACTAGTCCGCTGGCAGAGCCGGAATGGGTGGAAACACGAGCTCGACTAGAAGCCGAGGGCAAAACCGTATCCATTATCCTCGCGGATGACCGGATTGCCGGGATGCTGGCATTGCGCGACGAGCTGCGGCCACAGGCGCAGGATGCGGTGAGACGCCTGCAAGCGCAGGGCATCCGGGTCGTCATGCTGACCGGAGACCGCCCGGAAACCGCCGCTGTGATCGCGGCGCAGGCTGGAGTCGATGCGGTATACGCTGGTCTGATGCCAGAGGACAAAGTCAGTCATATTCGCATGCTTCGGGAGCAGTACGGGCATGTCGTCATGGTCGGCGACGGTGTGAACGATGCTCCGGCACTGGCTGCCGCAACGGTCGGACTGGGCATGGGTATGCATGGCAGTGGAGCCGCACTGGAGGTCGCGGATGTGGTGCTGATGAACGACGGGATCGAAGAGATTGCTCCGACGGTAGCGCTGGCACGAAAGGCACAGCGCGTGGTCAAGCAAAATATGATCTTCGCCGTAAGTGTCATTTTACTGCTCATCATTAGCAACTTTGTGCAAGATATAGCTTTGCCATTTGGCGTCATCGGGCATGAGGGCAGCACGTTGCTTGTCATTTTGAACGGCTTGCGCCTGCTGCGGTCATAAATGGAAAGGAGCATTCACATCCCTTAAAGGACAGGGGTGAATGCTCCTTCTTTGCGTAACCACGGAAATCATCTCTATAAGATGAACTAGCGCAACAGCGATGGGAAGTACCATCCGACCGCATAGTGGCGCTTCATGTACATCTTTGGTTCAGCTTATAGCTGTAATTTCACCTCCGACGGGGTATAGACCGCCGCAAGAACAGGGAGAACAGCAGTCCCGCCAGTGCGATTCCGGTAGCAATGATAAAGGCATCATTAATGCCGTGGATCGTCGATTCTGTGACGGCACTTCGATATACCTGCTGTAACGCAAGTGCCGAGCCAGTTTCCGTCGAAACCCCCGCCGTTTGCACGAGGGTTTGCCCCAGCTCAGCTACGCCTTCAGTTAAAGGTACATTGGCGGTGGTAGCCACATTCGCATAATCCGCCAAATGAACCGTAGCCCGGCTGCTCATAACAGTAATGAGCCATGCGGTGCCGATGGACCCGGCGATTTGCCGTACCGTATTGGACATGGCTGTACCGTGGCTGCCGAGATGGGGAGGTAGCTGGTTCAGCCCCTCCGTCTGTACAGACATCATTAACAGCGACATTCCGAAGCTGCGAATCGTGTAGATGAGCATAATGTGTCCGTAGGTGGTGGCATCCGTCAGCAGACTGAATTCCCACGTCGTGACCGCCGTAATAATCAACCCGATAATTGCCAGTGGCCTCGCACCAATACGGTCGAAAATGGCTCCCGATATCGGTGACATGACACCCATCAGCAGTGCGCCCGGCAACAGCAGCAAACCAGATTGCAGCGGTGTAAAGCCGCGTATATTTTGCAGATAGATCGGTAACAGCAGCATCCCGCCGAACATCGTCATATTGACGGTAGCGCCCACCAATGTGGATACCGTAAAAATATCATACTTAAACACACGGAATTCCAGCATGGGCTGCCTCATATTCAGCTCGCGTACGACAAACAATACAATAAACACGAGCCCGGCAGCGAGTGTGAGTACTACTGTATTGCTGCTCCAGCCCTTGTCTCCAGCGGAACTGAAGCCATACAGCAGGAAGCCAAAGCCAAGGGTCGAAAAGATCGTTCCCATCAGGTCAAAATGCGGATACGTCAGCTTGGACACATTTTTGAGCCAGCGTACCGCAAACAGGATATCAATGATCGCCAGCGGAATGACCAGTAAAAATAGCAGTCGCCAGCTGTAATGCTCCACAATCCAGCCGGATAAAGTCGGCCCGATAGCTGGGGCAAACATCATGGCGATGCCCATCGTCCCCATGGCTGCTCCCCGTTTTTCCGGGGGGAATACAGTCAGGAACACATTCATAACCACTGGCATGATAATCCCTGCTCCGCTAGCCTGAATGATGCGTCCGACCAGCATAGGCGCAAAGCCGCTACTGACGGCGCAGACGACAGATCCGGCGGTGAACAGCCCCATCGCGGAAATAAACAGCGCACGTGTCCCGAACGACTCAATCAGGAAGGCTGTAATCGGAATCAAAATCCCGTTGGTCAGCATATAACCGGTGGATAGCCACTGAACGGTAGTTGCGGATACATTGAAGTCATTCATCAAATGTGGAATCGCCACATTCAGCAGGGTTTGATTCAAAATAGAAATGAAGGCGCCTAGCAGCAGTACGGACAGGGTTCGTCCGATGGACATTTTTTGTTCCATGACAGCCTCCTACTTGTGTACTCTGATGCTTGCACTCATGCCCGGAATAATGCCCAGTCCTTTGTAGCCTTGAATGGAAATGTTAACAGGCACGACCTGCGTCACCTTGGTATAGTTGGCAGTGGTGTTGGAGGTAGGGAGCAGCGAAAAGATGGAGGCAGTCGCCAGACCGATCTTTTCGATTTTGCCGCTTAGGGACGTGTCGGGGTATGCATCAATATATACATCCACCGTCTGTCCCACTTGTAGATCCTGCACAGCCGTTTCGTCTATATTGGCGGTAATCCATAAATTGTTCAGATCAAAAGCTTTCGCTAAAGGTGTGCCCGCCCCAACAATCGAGTTGTTGACCGCAGATTGCTGCACAATGGTACCATCGGTTGGAATTGTAACGCTAATCCGGCTTCCGCCTCCTCCTACACTACCAAGTGTGCTTCCAGCGGTGTAGGTTTTGCCAACTTCAGCATTCCAGCCTGTGAGCTTGCCCGCGCCTGGAGAGGCAACTGTAACCGCTTGTCCGCTCACTTGGGCATTATCGGTTTTTATGTAGTTGGCGGATTGATTGTAGTAATAAGCGGCGGCTCCACCTCCTGCCAGAATAATGATAATAACTAGCAGGTTGACTAATATGGCGCGTGAATTCATGTATACATGCCTCCCTAGTTTTTGGATTTTCAAAGTATGCGTCAAACGATTCATAATATTCAGATGGATTTTGGGAAAGGTTAAGAGCGCGAAAAGGATGATTTTGCTGACAAAGGATGATGCGCATAATGACGACCAGAATCATGATTGTATATGACAGTGAAAATGGGCATACGGAGCGTCTTGCCCGTTCAATAGCAGAAGGCGCACGCCATGAGCACACGGAAGTATTGCTGAAGCATGTTGATGAAGCCGATGTGAATGAACTGGTGAACGCGGACGCGATCATTTGGGGATGCCCGGGTCATTTTGGGACGATCAGCAGTGGCTTGAAAAGCTGGATTGATAAGCTCGGGTATCTGTGGGCGCAGGGCAAGCTGGTAGATAAAATCGGCGCGGTGTTTTGCACGACAGCTACCGTTCATGGCGGCTTGGAATCCACACTGCTGAATTTGATTACTCCGATGCTGCATCAAGGCATGATTATCGTAGGGCTGCCCGCCAATATTGCGGAAAATGCGCTTTACGGCTCCTATTACGGCGTAGGGGTGACGTGTCCGGTGGAGACAGACCCGAACGGTCCGGCAAATTTCCCAACGGGTGATGACCTTGCACTTGGTCGGTCTTTGGGCAAACGGGTCGCTGAGACGGCGGGACGGTACCGTAACGCTGACAGGGAATAGGAGGCCGCTTATGACCATTGCTTTTATCGTAGTAGCTGCGGTTGCTTTTATCTTTTTGCTGGTATTCAACACGAAAATGGCGCGTAAACCCTCTCCCAAAGCGGTCAGCCCGTCCGATGAGGATTCACGGCAAAGAAGCAAACGTCCTTATCCGGTGGAAGTGGAGCCTGAGGCACGGGAGCTGCCTGATCCTGTGCGAGAGACACGGCATAAGGTTACGGAGGCGGGGATTCATCACGAGGAGCCTGAGGTAGATACGAATACCAAGCCGCTGAGAGATAGCATACACACCAAAGATTCCTACGGGGATCAGGACTATCGGGCGGCTTTGCGTGGATTTGCCGGAAAGGGCGAAGAAAAGGAAGAACCGCATAAAAATAATCATGGGGAACGTGAGACGCACAAAAGCGAGGACGAGCAATATCGTGAAGCGCTGCGCTCCATGAACCGAAAAAAATGAAGTGCGAACGAGACATGCCTAAAGGCTGCTCTTCTGTCTGGACTACAGGCAGAGGGCAGCCTTTTTGTGATACACAGCTATAGCCATTCGGTTAGCCCAATCATCGTAATTAAGCCGAGAATAAAAGAGAATGTGGCGATCCGCTGGTTGCCGTCCCCGTGGCTTTCGGGAATCAGTTCCTTGTAGACGATAAACATCATGGCTCCGGCGGCAAAAGCAAGGCCGTAAGGTACCAGTCCGTTAACCCAGCTACTCAAATAAAACCCAATCAGACTCGTAATGATTTCCACGGCTCCGGTGAGGGTAGCGATGCCCAATGCTTTGAAACGGCCGATGTTTTGATTCACGAGGAATAGCGCGACGATAAAGCCTTCCGGGGCATTTTGCAGGCCGATGGAAAAGGCAATGAGATTGCCAAGATTTTGAGTTTCGCTCGCATAGCTGACTCCAACGGAAAGTCCCTCGGGCAAATTATGTAGTGTAATAGCCGCGATAATGAGAAAAGATTTGGACTCCAGATGAAAGGTTTTGGAATCCGGGTCCTCCAGATCGGCATGTGGAATATACATTTCCATCACCAGCAGCACAAGACAGCCGAGTAAAATTCCCGCAGACAGCACGAACCAGTTGGAATGATGGATGGCCTCGGGAATGAGGTTGTACACAGATGCAGAAGTCATGATCCCCGCGGCATAAGCCAACAGTACATCACGAAGACGGTGCGTAATTTTACGCATAAACAGTATGGGCACGGCACCGAGCCCGGTGGACAGGGCAGAAATAAGGCTGCCTACAAACACGTCGCTCATAATCGGGATAATCCCTCCATACCTGATTAATCTTTAAGGTTCGCTTCATGAAAACTTCATTTGACTGTTTGTAGCTCTTTCCGCATAATGGAATTAGGATTTAGAATCAGTCTAAGTCATAAAAAGACATTAAATATGTGAATCGTTTTTGCAAGATCCGGGTGTCCACATTTTTGAATGAGCGTCTGGCAGAACTACTTTTAGAGTATATGCATCTGCCCATCTCCCGGTACCGAAAACTCGCTATATCATTCTTATCATATTTTAGGAGGAACAAAGATATGTACAAGTCCATTATTATAGGTACCGGCCCTGCCGGTTTGACAGCTGCTATTTATCTGGCACGCGCAAATATGAGTCCACTGGTGATTGAAGGACCACAACCGGGCGGACAATTGACTACAACAACAGAAGTTGAAAACTTCCCTGGCTTTCCTGAAGGAATCATGGGACCCGATCTGATGGATAATATGCGTAAGCAAGCAGAGCGTTTCGGTGCTGAATTCCGCACAGGCTGGGTGAACAAGGTAGATACAGCCGCTCGTCCTTTCACATTGGATGTAGAGGGCTTGGGCGAACTGGTTACAGATACGCTGATCATTTCCACAGGCGCAACTGCCAAATACCTGGGTATTCCGGGCGAGCAGGACAACATTGGACGCGGCGTGAGCACTTGTGCAACATGTGACGGATTCTTTTTCCGTGGCAAAGAAATTGTTGTTATCGGTGGTGGAGACTCGGCGTTGGAGGAAGCCAACTTCCTGACGCGTTTTGCCTCCAAAGTTACGCTGGTGCATCGTCGTGAAGAAATGCGCGCCTCCAAAATTATGCAGGACCGCGCTCGTGCGAACACTAAAATCGAATGGGCACTGAATCGTACTCCTGTGGAAGTGATTGCTGATGAGAACGGGGTAACTGGCTTGAAGGTGTTGAATAATGAAACAGGTAAAGAGGAAATTATTACAGTTAGCGGCGTATTCGTGGCGATCGGTCATCATCCGAATACTGGCTTCCTGGGTGGTCAAATCACAACCGATGCGAACGGTTATATCGTCGTAAATCCTGGTACTTCCGAAACGAACGTACCTGGGGTATTCGCTTGTGGCGACGTACAGGATACACGCTATAGACAAGCGATTACAGCAGCAGGCAGCGGCTGCATGGCTGCTATGGATAGCGAGAAGTATATCGAAAGTCTGGAGCACAGCGCACTGGCACTGTAATATTTCGTTTAAGTATGAATAAATATAATTTCTACAAAAATAAATTATGAGGTGATATTCATGGAAAAAGCAATTGTATACACATCTACAAACTGCCCGCATTGTCGTCAAGTAAAAAGCTACTTGAGTGAAAAGGGCGTGGAATACGAAGAACGCAACATCGAAACCAATGATGCTTTCGCTCAAGAAGTTTGGGACATGGGCATTCGTGCCGTACCGTTGACCCTGATCGGAGAAGAACGTATTTCCGGCATGAACAAAACCAAGTTTGAAAAAGTATTGAACGCTTAATCCAACTTCATTCGATATGGAGAACCCTTTTCTTCGGAGACAAGGGTTCTTTTCCTTTTACAAAGATACCCGTACACGCCCGAGAAAAGGAGCAGTCGCCGCGTAGGCTGCACCCAGCATGGTCGAACGGCTGCCAAGCGTGGAAAAACGGATTTGCAGCTGCCGTCGGTGATAGGGCAAGGCACGTTCATCAATCACCTCACGCATACTCTGTTCCAGCCATGGTCTGGCTTCCGCCAGTGGACCGCCGATGATAAGCATTCCGGGGTTGAGGCTGTTCACAATGTTGGTAATGCCCACGCCCAAATATCGCCCGATATCACGAAAGACGCTTAACGTATTCGTATCACCTTGCAGGGCAAACGGCAGTAATTCCGCTGTACTGTGTGCGGGCAGCTTGAAAGTGGATGCCGCATACGCCTTCTCCGAAGCATACAGCTCCCAGCAGCCCCGGCTACCGCAGGAGCAGAGCCGCCCGTTCCAGTCAATGGACATATGACCTGTCTCTCCGGCGTATCCCCAAGCTCCTTGATACGGCTTGCCGTCTATGATAATCCCGGCCCCAATCCCGGACCCTGCACTGATGTAGACCAGATCCCGCACCAGTTGCCGGTGATCGCTGTCCATACCATAGTACAGCTCGCCTTGCGCACCGACATTGGCTTCGTTATCCACCACCACGGGAAGCCCAAGCTCTTCCTCAAGCTGTTGCCGCAGCGGAACCTCTTCCCAGCCCAGATTGGGCGCGAACAAAACAGTTCCCGATTCATCCACCATACCCGGCACCCCTAGCCCAATACCAACGATACCATGAGGGGAGGGAGGGACCGTCTGCATAAGCTCCTGAACCAGCCTTTGAATCTGCTCCATAACAAAAGCAGGATCATGCTGCGCAAGGGGGAAGGTAAGCTCTGTTTCAATGGTTCCTGCCAAATCGGTCAGAGCACCCTTGATATACTGCACGCTGACCTCAATGCCGAGAACAAAGCCCGCACGACTGTTAAACAGCAGCATTAAAGGCTTACGACCGCCACTGGATTCACCTAATCCCGTTTCATATACAAGCCCGTCGGTGATCAGCTCCGCCACCAGGTTGGAAACGGTAGCCTTATTTAACCCGGTTTGACTGGATAATTGTGCCCGGGATAGGGGAGCATGGAGGCGAATACGCTCCAGCACAATGGATTTATTCAGCTTTTTGACAAGCGCCTGATCGCCAGTGACATTCATGATTTTTCACTTCCTGTTGGTGTAATTCCCAATAGTATATCATAAAAACAAACTTAGTTTAAGCAATAGACAAAGTCTTTTGGCTGTGCTAGAATCTTTTTTGTAAACGTTTACTATAAAGATTGCTATAACGGTTACCACAAAGGAGGAACTTATTAATGGCTTATTTCGAGCAGGTATCCAAAATTAACTTTGAGGGCAAGCAATCCAATAATCCTTTTGCGTTCAAATTTTATAATCCTCAGGAAATTGTGGCTGGGAAAACAATGGAAGAGCATTTACGTTTTAGCATGGCCTATTGGCATACACTCGTTGCAGGTGGCTCCGATCCATTTGGGGTAGAGACGGCGGAGCGTCCGTGGTCCAAGTTTACCGGGCTGGATTTGGCGAAGGCCCGTGTGGAAGCTGCTTTTGAACTGCTGGATAAGCTGAACCTGCCTTATTTTGCTTTCCATGATGTTGATATTGCTCCGGAAGGCGCGTCGCTCAAGGAATTTTACAGAAACCTGGATACCATCGTGGATTTGATCGAAGAGCATATGAAGGCAACGGGTAAAAAGCTGCTGTGGAACACAGCGAATATGTTCAGCCATCCACGTTATTTGCATGGAGCTGCGACAACTTGCAATGCAGATGTATACGCACACGCAGCTGCCCAGATAAAGAAAGGCCTGGAAGTGGGCAAACGTCTGGGCGCGGACAACTATGTTTTCTGGGGAGGCCGTGAAGGCTACGATACGCTGCTGAATACAGATTTGAAGCTGGAGCAGGACAATTTGGGACGGATGTTCCATCTGGCCGTAGACTATGCGCGGGAGATCGGCTTTGATGCCCAGTTCCTGATCGAGCCGAAGCCGAAGGAGCCAACCAAGCACCAGTATGATTTTGATGCGGCGACGACAATTGCCTTCCTGCAAAAATATGATCTGGATCAGCATTTCAAGCTCAATCTGGAGGCTAACCATGCAACTTTGGCGGGTCATACCTTTGATCATGAAGTGCGTGTAGCACGGATTAACGGTATGCTGGGATCATTGGATGCAAACCAGGGAGATTTGCTGCTGGGCTGGGATACGGACGAATTCCCGGTTGATCTGTATGATGCAACCCTGACCATGTATGAAGTGCTGCAAAATGAAGGTTTGGGCCGCGGCGGTATCAACTTTGATGCCAAGGTGCGCAGAGCATCGTTTGAGCCAGAAGACTTGTTCCTTGCGCACATCGCAGGTATGGATACGTATGCGAAAGGCCTGAAGGTAGCTGCCAAACTGATCGAGGACCGCGTGTTCGAGGACTTTATCGATAAGCGCTATAGCAGCTTTAAAGAAGGTATTGGAGCAGACATCGTATCCGGTAAAGCAACGCTTGCTTCTTTGGCTGAATATGCACTGGCGAACGAAGCACCACGCAAAAACGTATCCGGTCGTCAGGAGTATCTGAAAGCGACATTAAATCAATACATTTTGGCGGATTAATGCCAGAACCTATACATGAGACAGCGTCTACAAGGTAACAGGAAAGGAGGAACTTCGATGCTGGAAAAGCAGAAACAGGAGCAAGAGCGCTACGTCATCGGCGTGGACTTGGGTACCAGTGCGGTCAAAACGGTGCTGGTCAACCGCAAGGGACAGGTGGCCTTTGAAACCTCCCAGTCTTATCCACTCCATCAACCGAAGGCAGGATATAGCGAGCAGCATCCCGAGGATTGGGTCAGCGGTACGTTAACAGCACTGAAGCAGCTCGTGGAAAAGGCCGGAATCGGCGGGTCAGATGCCGTGGACGGCATTAGCTTTTCGGGGCAGATGCATGGGCTTGTGCTGACAGACAAGGAAGGGCAAGTGCTGCGCCCTGCTATTCTGTGGAATGACACGCGTACAACGGCGCAGTGCCGCCGCATTGAAGAGCAGCTCGGGCCGGAGCTGCTGAACATCGCACGTAATCGCGCGCTGGAAGGCTTCACGCTGCCCAAGCTGCTGTGGGTGCAGGAGCATGAGCCAGACGTGCTGGCCCGTGCGGCCCATTTTATGCTGCCCAAGGATTATGTGCGGTATCGCCTGACGGGAGAGCTGGCGACGGAGTATTCGGATGCGGCGGGCACGCTGCTGCTGGATGTGGCAAAAAAGCAGTGGAGCCAAGAGATCGCCGCTGCTTTCGAACTGCCGTCGTCTCTGTTCCCGCCGCTGGTGGAATCGTTCGATCAGACAGGTACGCTGCTGCCGGAGATTGCGGAGCAGACCGGACTTGCTTCTGAAACGAAGGTGTATGCGGGTGGCGCGGACAACGCATGTGGTGCGATTGGCGCTGGTATTTTGAGCGAAGGACGCACTTTATGCAGCATCGGCACATCGGGTGTTGTGCTTTCCTATGAGGAACGCAAGGACATTGATGTGCAGGGACGGGCGCATTTTTTTAATCATAGTGAACAGGATGCCTATTATATTATGGGCGTTACGCTCGCGGCCGGGTACAGCCTGACGTGGTTTAAGGATACCTTTGCACCGGAGCATTCTTTTGATGCGTTGTTGGAAGATGTGAACTCCATTGAGCCTGGCAGCCGGGGGCTGCTGTTCACGCCATATATCGTGGGTGAACGTACCCCTCACCCGGATGCAACCATACGGGGCAGCTTTATCGGGATGGACGCGGGACATAAGCTTGCGCATTTTACACGCGCCGTGCTGGAGGGAATTACATTTTCGCTCAAGGAATCCATTGATATTCTCCGAGGAACGGGCAAAACAGTGAATGAAGTGATTTCCATCGGCGGCGGTGCGCGTAATGAGGCGTGGCTGCAAATGCAGGCAGACATTTTTAACGCGGATATCGTCAAGCTGGAAAGTGAGCAAGGGCCTGCCTTGGGGGCGGCGATGCTGGCTGCATACGGTAGCGGATGGTTTGAATCGTTGCAAGCATGCGCGGAATCTTTTCTTCGTGAAGCAGCGAGATACTCGCCAGACCCGGAACGTGTGGCTCGGTATGAAGGCCTGTATGAGCTGTATCGTGAAGTTTACCTGCACACGCGGGAGCTAAATGAACGGTTGGCGGAATATCGCTAATATTGTGAGTTTGAGAGTAAAGGAAAAGCGTCTTCGGGTCAGGATAAACCCGAAGACGCTTTTTTCATGGGGATGCTAAGTTTGGATTAGATATTTCTGTTGATGTTCGCTTGGTCTTCCTTCACAGCACTCGTGGCACAGCCCGGACATGACTTGCTTGATGAGCATCCGGCACAAGCACCTTGACGGCTTTTCCGTAAAAAGCGAACAAACACCCACGCGCTATAACCGAGAATCACCAATAAAATGATGATATTGATCATGGAATCCACTTCCTTCTATTTTCATAGGGCTCTAACTTAACCCCAGCCTAATAATCTGCCACACTGATAGATCACAACGGCAATGAGATACGCAACGGTCAAAGGATAGATCACAGAGAATCCGGTCCAGCGCCACGAAAGGGTTTCTTTACGAATGACCGCTACCGTAGCCAGGCATGGTACATACAACAGAATGAACACCATGAAGCTAAAAGAGGACAACGGCGTGAAGGCATGCCTTACTTGCATTTCTAGTCCCTGCATGTCCGGAACGTGGTAAATGATATTCATCGTCGATACCACGACCTCCTTGGCCATAAAGCCTGTGAGCAGGGATGCGCCTGCTTGCCAGGTACCGAAGCCGAGAGGGGCCAGTATGGGGGCGAACCATCCTCCAACAGTGGCAAGCAGACTATCATTCATGTCTGCACCGAACCCTTGTGGGCCGAAATTGGACAAGAGCCAGATGCCAACGGAGCCTGCAAGAATGATCGTTCCGGCTTTCCGGACGAAGCCCTTGACCTTTTCCCACGTGCTACGAAACAGTGTAAGAGCTTGCGGCACACGATAAGGGGGAAGCTCCACGATGAAGAAGGAAGGCTCACCCGATAAAATGGATACTTTGGAAAAGATTTTGGCAAGTATAAGCGATACGGTGATTCCTAACACATACATCAGCATGATGATGCTTGCCGCATGTGTTGGAAAAAATACACCCGCAAACAATGCATATACCGGCAGGCGGGCCGAACATGACATAAAGGGCACCAGCAACGTTGTAATGAGGCGTTCTCTGGGCTGTTCAATGGTGCGTGCCGCCATAATCGCAGGAACATTGCAGCCAAATCCGATAATGAAGGGAATGAAGCTTTTCCCGTTCAAGCCGACAGCTTGCATGAGACGGTCCATTAATATCGTAACCCGTGCCATATACCCGGAGTCTTCAATCAGCGAAATAATCAGGAACAAAATAGCGATCTGAGGCAGAAAAACGAGCACGCCCCCAACTCCTGCCACGATACCGTCCACGATAAGACTCTGCGTAAAAGCGGACGCGTTCAAGTAAACGAGCAATTCAGTAATCCAACTGCTTAGTGTCCCTGAAAAAAATCCGTCCAGCATATCTGAAAGAACAGTACCCGCCCAATCGAAGGTGAACTTGAAGGTAGCGTACATCAGCAACAAAAAGATGGGAATCCCCAAATACCGATGTGTTAGCAGTGCGTCCAGCCTGTCTGTCAGACTGTGCGGCTTGAGTTTGGACGTGTCGAGCGCCTTTGTACACAGATCAGCGATCCACGCTGTACGTACAGAACGGATATGCTGAGCGGGAGTAGCCGAATAGCCTTCACGGAGAAGTTCTTTCTCGCAACGCTGGATGCGTTCAGTTACTTTTTCACGCTGTACCTCATTCGTTATCCATTCCATAACGACAGGATTGTTTTCCAGACACTGTAGAGCTGCCCACCGAGGACTTGGCACAAGTGTATTCGTCAGCAAACTGCAAATATCTGTAATAGCAGCCTCGACGGCAGGGCCGTAATCCAACTGGAAGGAATTTGGCGCACGTCGTACCTCTCGAAGTGATGCGAGCATTTGCTTACTGCCGCTGCCCGTGCGTGCCACCATGGGAATGATGGGAACGTTCAATTGATCAGCCAACAATTCCTTGCTTACCCGAAGACCAGTGGCATCGGCTACGTCAGTCATGTTTAACCCAAGTACAAGTGGACGGCCATATTCCAGTAGTTGTACAGTCAGGTACAGATTGCGCTGGAGCTGGGAGGCATCCACGATGTTAATCAGGGCCGCAGGCGGTTCTTCCAGCAAATAACGGGTTGCGACACCTTCATCCAGCGAAAGAGGGAGTAAAGAGTAGGCACCCGGCAAATCCACCAATACGGCAGACTTGTCGCGCAGCAGGCCTGTTTTCTTTTCCACCGTCACCCCGGACCAGTTCCCTACCTCTGCATACGTACGAGTCAGCTTGTTGAATAATGAGGTTTTCCCCGTGTTGGGATTACCGAATAGAGCGATCATGTCCATGAAGGAACAACCTCCAGTTGTTTTACCTGATTTTGACGGAGGCCGACCAGTTGACCGTTGCATTCAATGACAATAGGGCCGCCCAATAGACTGATTTTTTTTAACCGTATAATGGAACCTTCGTCAATCCCCATGTCCGTTAAGCGTCGGCGCAATGAGGGGTGAAGAGAGGCAAGGGATTGCAGCCGCACGGGTTGACCCGGTGGAGTACGAAGGAGCGAGATACATTCTGGCATGGTGCTCAGCCTTTCTAATGTAGAATGAGAATCAATATCATTTACTTCTGATGCCAGTACCATAACATGAGGATTACTAGATTGCTGTGATAAAATTCTCTGGGGACGACATATTTGCCCATTGTCCGGTCTGTTATATAGCCGAGTATGGTGTCACAACCTGTCTTTAACTGAACCCTTACTCGTCTGTAACCGACAAAACTAGAGCGCTTGGGTTAGCTGTTTTTATGGTAAGATAGAGCTGTTTACAACTATGCTAAGAAAGGCAGGAACGCTCTGTATGAACAGGAAAATCGGGGTTAGGCTTGTAAAATGCCTGGTGGTGGGTGCAGCGCTGGCTGTGTTGCTGCCGCATGCTGTGGAGTGGGGGAACAATGTATATGCTGCGTCGGTCAAGCCGGCTCCGTCCGTATCGTCACAGCAGCTTCAAAATAAGCTTTTACAGGCAATGGCTACGCGGAGTGAAACGCTGACCTTTACATATCAAGGGCGGGTGAACGGTCTTAAGCAGCAGTTACAGACAGCCATCAAACAGGCGATGGAGAGCGACCCGTATGTGAATTATACGATCAAAAGCTACGCTTTCAGCTATACAGGCACAACCACGTCCGCTGAGGTTACGATCCGTCTGAGTTACCGGGAGACGAAGGAGCAGACCGCATATGTGGATAGCACGGTTAAAGCTGTGCTGGGTGACATCATTACGAAGGGAATGACAGATCATGAGAAGGTGAAGGCCATTCATGACTGGATTGTGCTTCGTTTGAAATATGATGAAACGCAGCAAAAATACACGGCATACGATGGCCTGAAAACCGGAAGCACGGTGTGTCAGGGCTATTCCTTGCTAGCCTACAAAATGCTGGAACGCTCGGGGATTTCCAACCAGATTGTAGAGGGAAGGGCAGGAGGCCAGCTGCATGCATGGAATCTTGTTTTGCTGGATGGACATTGGTACCACATGGATACGACATGGGATGATCCGACCCCGGATCGTGGCAACGAGGTAAGCACTTCGTATTATCTGCTGACTGATGCCGAAATGCGCCGGGATCACTCCTGGGTTAAACAGTATCCTCAGGCGAACACCTCGTATCGGCAGACATTGTCGGGATTGGTCGCTGCGGGCGGACCCAAGGCTGCTGTGTATCAAAAGCTGTACAATACTCTGGAATATACGCTGCAAGATGGCAAGGGTCTGGTTAAATCATCCGCCGAAATCAAGGAGCAGGTTCGCAAAGAGATCAATAAGGGTGGTGTCACGCTTACCTTCGGCTATCAGGGAACAGAGCGAAGTCTCAAAGAAGATTTACAGTCGTTGTATCAGCTCGGGTTAAAATCTATTTCCTACCAGATCACGGATTTAGGCAGCACCGGAAATCTCCGTGTAACCCTGAAATGGACCTGATCATTTTGCTGCAATAGAAAAAGCTACATTCATAAGGGAGTATTTTATTCATATGCATAAGCGTTCCTTTACTTATCTGCTCGGCACGCAGACGATGTCGAATGCGGCCGATATTCTTTATATCATGGCACTGGTGTCTCTGGTGTTTCATGAAACGGATTCGATCTTTTCCTCGGTTCTCGTTCCGCTGTTGCGGATGGGCGCACAGATGATCAGCGGCTTTTTAGCGCCGCTGATCCTGGCCCGGTTCCAGCTTCCATTTATTCTGTTCGTTTCCCAATTTGGCCAACTGGCTTTCTTCGCTCTCCTGTTGGGGCATTTGTGGTCAGCGGGCCCGAGCCCGGTATGGGTGCTTGTATTTACACTGGTAGCAGCGATGTCCTTTCTGGACGGCTGGACCACACCTGCACGTAATGCGCTGATTCCGCGCCTTGCGTCCGGGGAAGGGCTGATGCGGGCGAACAGTCTCGTATCGGTCAGCGATCAGACCGTGCAATTGGCTGGATGGGGGCTTAGTGGTGTGCTCGTAGCCATGCTGGGCTCGGAAAAAACATTGCTGGTGGCTGGCGGACTGTATATGGTAGCGATGATCTTCACCAGCTTGATTCGAGATCCACTAGAGGGCAAAGCCCATTATTTGCTGCAACCCGTAACAAGGGTGCGAAGTGGAGATTCCTTGGCTTCAACCTCTCCTGCACAGTTGGAAGATACACTGTATGGCCCGGAATCAGAGAGCCCGGCGCTACCTCCCAAACGTAAAAAGGAAATACTCCGTGAAGGCTGGAGCCTCATCGGAGCCAGTCGCAGACTGAAAGCTCTTATTTTCATGGATATGATCGACCTGCTGGGTGGTTCGGTTTGGGTAGGAGCATTCACGCTTGCCTTCGCTCAGCAAGTGCTGCACAAAAGCGAGGCATGGTGGGGATACATTAATGCGGCGTATTTTGCAGGCGCGATTGGCGGCGGGATCATTGTTCTCGCTAGTGTCAAGTATTTGCAGCGCAGACTGCTGCCCGCGATGCTGGTGGGGATGGCTTGCTATGGACTGTTAACAGCTTGGTATGCGCTTAACACATTACCGCCGCTGACGCTGCTGATCGTGCTGTTAATGGGATTGCCTGCGGAAATGTCCGTCGTATCCCGCCGCACGATGATGCAAATGAGCGTATCTGCGCACGATTTACCCAAGGTGCTGTCCGCACAGGCTACGCTGACGAGCATGACGTTTTGCATCTCGCTATTGCTGATGGGTTGGATTGCAGATCATCTGGGCATCGTTAATTTGTACTTGTTTTCTGCACTGCTGACGCTGATTGCTGTGATTTATGGCATCTTTAGCCGTCGTGCCTTGTCTATGTCTTTGACAGCTCCGGGCGCTTCTTCTTCCGAATAACAGAAAAAAAGCCCATCTCCACATATCAGGGAGAAGATGCTGATGAACCTGATCCGATCTATAGGACCGTTCATCCGCATTTCCACCTGTATATGCCCAGAGACGGGCTTTTTTTACTATTGTTTATTTACCGGAAGACGCATCCGGGTCCAAATCACACTCGTTTAGTGGAACGATTTTGGTACGCTTGATCCATTTGTAGCCGAGCCACAGAAGAAGGAACAGCGGCACACTCATGTACGTAGCGATCATCGTTTTCCAGTCAATGGCTTGCCCGGTAAAGGCATCGGCACCTTGCCCGATAATCACGATGATACACAGTGCGAAGGCAAACAAGGGACCAAACGGGAACCAGCGGGCTTTGTACGGAAGCTCACTCAGACTGCGACCCTGTGCTGTAAAGGCACGGCGGAAACGATAATGGCTGACAGCAATACCAACCCATGTAATAAATCCGCACATCCCTGAAGCATTCAGGAGCCAGTTGTAGACCACACCGTCCCCATACAGGGAGGCGAGGAAGGCCAGCATACCGACAGCGGTTGTGATCAGCAGTGCATTCATAGGAATGCCGCGTCGATTGATATGTCCGAGGAAACGGGGGGCTTTACCTTCCCGTGCCAAAGCGTACAGTACACGTGTTGCCGCGTACATCCCGGAATTACCCGCCGACAATACGGAAGTCAAAATGACGGCGTTCATAACGGAGGCGGCAATCGCAAGCCCCGCTTTTTCAAATACCAGTGTGAACGGGCTGACCCCGATGTCACTGATATCTCCCCGCAGCAAATTCGGATTGGTGTACGGAATAATCAATCCAATGACGAGAATCGCCAGAATATAAAAGAACAGGATGCGCCAAAAGATTTGACGGATGGCGCGTGGTACATTTTCACGCGGATTTTCACTCTCTCCGGCGGCTACCCCGATCAGCTCCGTTCCCTGAAAGGAAAAGCCTGCGGCCATGAACACGCCCAATACGGCGAAAAATCCGCCGTGGAACGGGGCATCCCCCACAGTGAAGTTAGCGAAGCCTATCGCTGGACCTCCCATAATGCCGAAGATCATCAGCACACCAACAGCGAGAAAGATTACCACGGTCACAATTTTAATCATCGCGAACCAGTATTCGGATTCACCGTAGCCTTTGACCGTCAGCGCGTTGAGCGCGAAGATTACGGCCAGAAATAACAGACTCCACCAGGCAGAGTGGCTTTCCGGGAACCAGTATTTGATTAGCACGGTCGCTGCTGCCAATTCGGCGGCAATCGTCACGGCCCAGTTGTACCAGAAGTTCCAGCCCATGGCGAAACCAAAAGCCGGATCGACGAAGCGACCTGCGTAGGTATTAAAAGAGCCGGATTCAGGCATAAACGTAGCCAGTTCGCCGAGGCTGGTCATCAGGAAGTAAACCATGAGGCCGACCGCTGCATAAGCCAACAGGGCGCCTCCGGGACCGGCTTCTGCAACCGCGCCTCCACTGGCGAGGAACAGGCCCGTTCCGATGGAACCCCCGAGGGCGATCATCGTCATATGTCGGGCTTTGAGACTTTTCCGCAAGGTTGCGGCAGGCGTTGCTTTGTGTTGCACGTTCAAACACTCCTTCATGAAATGGTATTTCATGTCAGGGCAAGAGCCAGAAGGAGGGGGATTACAAACGTCAAAAGACCGCAGGGAATACGCCTGCGGCCTTGTCTATGCATTCCGCACCATACCTTCTTCTATAACAAGATAGCTCAACACACGTGTCTGTGTTAGGACATCGCGTGACAGTTCTGCTCCTTTCGGTTAGCAGCCCCAGCATTCGGAGTATTCACAAAGAGTCAGCTCCGCATACTTCGGCGGGTGTACCTTTCCACTGGAATCTCAGACGGCTCTTGGCGTCTCCTCCGGTGTACTGATTACATCCGCGACCTCTACCTCATCATAAAACAGGGTTGATGAGGTGTATGACATGATATTTTATTGTATAGCGAACTACAGTATATCGTACCTGTACATCTTCTGACAATCGACAATTTTTTGAAGGTCCAGTCGTAAAATCACAAGTTAAGAGTTGCGCTTGGCCATCTGCTGCCAAACCGTCCCTGCGGCTTGCTCGCCTGACTCAATGCGCTCCAGCGCCATTTTGGCCTGTAGACTGACCTCGAATTCGGGGTCATCTACAGCCTTCTCCAGCGCGTCACGCGCGTCCTCGGTGCCGACCTCGTACAAAAAACGGGCAGCCCGCCAGCGAACCAGCTTGCTGTTATCTGACAAGGCTCCGATCATAGCTCCGGTAGCCGCCGGGTCGCCGATATCCGACAGCGTATCGCCCGCCGTACGGCGTACGGCCGCTGAAGGATCGCGTAGCGCCTCGGACAGCAGCTCCATCGCCTCCGGTGTGCGCAGATCGCCCAAATAGACGACCCCCAGCCGCCGTAGCTGCATTTTGTCGTCATGCAGCGCTTGGCGGATGAGTGGCAAATGCTCGGGCGTCGGCTCCAGCCGATCCAGCGCAGCGTAGCGAGTGCGCCAATCCTTGTGCTGTAGGGCCAACTCCAGCTCGGCATCGCTCCACTCGCGGCGTTCCTCCACGAATTCGCTGTTGTCCGCGCCATGGGCAATCGCCTGCTGGATAATCTGCTCCAGCCGCTCCTGTGGGAAGGCTGCCTCCAGCTCCTGCTCCACCTCGCGCGCGATATCCGGCAGTTCTCCATAGCGGACGCCGTAATCGCTCAGCTTGCGCTCCTTGATCAGCGTCGCGCTGGCTACCCGGGTTACGGCCTCCACGAAACGGTCGGACAAGGAAATCCGTTCCTCCTGCTGGCCCGCTTTGACCCGGATTTGCATCGGAATGCCCCGGAAAAATTGCACAAATACCTGTGCCTCACCAAAAGCTTCCCCGGAGGTTTCCTCTGGCAAGTCCCAATTGGCGTCTGCGCCTTCCTCGCCTAGCTGGTCGCGAACCTGACCCAGAATGGTGGACCAATCTGCGTTCCCTTTGCGATCAAGGGCTACAAAATCCGTCGTGTGAAACACGCTTTTAACTCCTTCAATGCCCAGCATACGCCGGATAAAGGGGGGAGCGGAGCGTTCATTATCCCGTGTATATGTTCTGCGAATGCCCGCTTCCAGCCGCTCATCCAGATGCAGCATCATGGTGTTCGGACTGGGAGTTGGCTCGATAGATGTTATTTTCATAGCTCGGTACAGCCTCCTATTCAAAAGTTCTCCATATATAGCTTATCTGTATTGTACCTCATTCTATGAATGTCTCCAAAGAGGGAGTTCGTCGTTTCTAGAAAAATACAATGACAAATCTCACATTATCATGTAAACATGCCTTGTAAGCATATGGAGGTTCTTTGAATAAATAATAGGATGCTATGCACTCCGCTTCCCACGGATCAGGAGGGAGGCGATAAAGCCCACGAACAGAACAGACGCCAGCATCATAAACGTAGTCGTCTGATTCCCGCCACTTCCCATCAATCGAATGGAGAGTACCGGAGCCAGGCTGGTGCCTGCAAACAGAATGAAGGTGTAAAGAGAAACAGCTATCGCCCTTGCCGAACCGCCGAGTTGGCCGACAAGTGCAATGAGTGAAGGGACACTCAGGGCAATGCCGCTTACAAAACATACACTCAATACCAGCATAGCCATAAGAGAATGCGTGATTCCCATCAGCACCAGACTAAGAATGGAGAGCATAAGTGCTGTTCGCAGTATAAGATGCACACCGAATTTCCGGGCTAGTTTTCCGGCAAACGGTGAAAGGAGCATACCGACAATGCCAGCAGATCTTACATAAAGCATTTGTTTGCTAGTCAGGCCAAATTCGGGTCCGCTAAGATAGCTGCCCAGAACTGTATACATACTCACGAAAGACATTAGGAGAACGAAGGCGACTGTATAGCTAAACCATAAAGGATACGACCGGAGAACGGTGCCTAGCTGACTGAAGGAAGCCCAAATACGGACGCCCCGTTGAGGCGTGGGTGCTTTCGGTAAGAAAAAAGTTACGATCAAGAAGGTTATGGCGTACAGTACGCCTAATACTCGAAATACCATATTCCATCCCATGTGTTCGCTAATGATGATACTAAATACCTGTCCGGCAATCCCCGCCACCAGAAACCCGGTACTGATAAAGCCAATGGCCGTTACCCGCTTTTCGGACGGAAACATATCTACGGCGTAGGCGAGAGCTACGGGAGAAAAGGTGGCTGCCGCCAAACCTTGAAGCAAGCGTAGTGTAATTAATAAAGGATACTGACTGGTAAAACCAAGACATAGCGAGATGATGGTTAATGCGAATAGTCCGGTAACGATAATCTGCTTTCGTCCAAAACGATCAGACAATCCCCCATACACAAGGCATCCGGCCGCAAACCCCAAGGAGAAGATGCTGCCCGGTATCGCAGCTTCAGCGAGCGTTTTGCCGAATATGTCCGCAAAGAGCGGAACTAAAGGAATGGTTACATATAGACTGGACATGACTGCAATCGCTGACCAACATAGAATTACGGTCATCCATGCATAAGGTAGAACAACGGATTTTTGCTGTATAGCTGTATGATCTGTTCGTAATTTACTCATCAATCGAACACTCCCTTAATAATAAAATAAGCTATCATTTAATACATGTAATTAATTATATTAGATAACCTAATTATATGTTTAAAAAAATTTATCTGCCCACCCCCAGTCTGCGCTCCATATGATGATGAAGCTTCTCTATAATCAGCGAAAAAATCACTTGTTCCTCAGGCTCCAAAATGCTCGTCAGGGAAGCGCACGAAGACCAGAATACAGGCAGTACCTGTTGCACAAGCTTGGAGCCCGCTACTGTAATACGTACATGAATCTTGCGTCGATCTGTAGAATTATGTTCTCTGATAATCCATCCTCTTTGCTCCGTCCAGTCCAGTATAGATGTAACGGAGGCACGTCGGATTCCGAGACGGTCGGCAATCATGGAGGGGCTCATTTGCTCCTGTGATTGATGTAGTGTCAGCAGCAACAGCAAATCCAGCTTGCTCTCCGTCAGGCCAAAAGCCGATAAATCCAGATCAATCGCGTCGAGCACGTTATCACCCGTCCATAGCAAGAAGAGACCCATGCGGGCAAGATGACGGTCGGTTTCCGCAAGAGCGGTTTGATCCATTAACTCCAGATAAGGCTCTGGACCGAGACGGGGGAGGGGATGTTGAACGGTATCCCGCTTATTTTGTTTTGGCGGCATAGTTTCACTCTTTTCATATAATTAGGTTATCTAACTATATAGCAATATAACCGATTCGACTGCACATGGCAATATCCAAAATGGAATCCTGCTAAATTTATAACGGCAGCATGGTTAAAAATAACAAAATTTAGCTAGACTAAGATGTGTTCTCCCCATGCTCCAAACGACGAGTAAAGGAGGCGTTCCCATGTTCCGCAAGCAGGAAAGGACGCTCATTATTGTGTGTATTGTGATAGCGGCTATTATGCTGTACGCAGTTATTAAAAGCATAGCCCGCCTGACTCCCTAGATCGTAATCCAAAGGAATATATGCAGGTGCTTTCTATTTAAAATGTGAAATGAAGGAGTGAGTACCATTTGTCTTCACTGGACCCCGTATTGCTAAGCCGGATGTTGACCGGAATTACCCTGTTTGTTCATATTGTATTTGCATCCATTGGCGTTGGCGTACCTTTGATGATTGCGCTCGCGGAATGGCGCGGGCTGCGAACTGGTGATCCGCACTATACGCTGCTGGCCCGACGGTGGGCGCGGGGGTTTGTCATCACCGTTGCCGTAGGTGTCGTCACAGGTACTTCCATTGGACTGCAACTCAGCTTGCTTTGGCCTACCTTTATGCGGGTGGCTGGACAAGCGATTGCGCTGCCCCTGTTTTTGGAGACGTTTGCTTTTTTCATTGAAGCCATTTTTCTGGGTATCTACTTGTACACCTGGGATCGGTTTAAAAGCAAATATTTTCACCTGATGCTGCTCATTCCGGTAGCGATTGCCTCATCTGCATCAGCGGTTTTTATTACAACTGTGAACTCGTTCATGAACCAGCCTCAAGGCTTTACACTTAAAAATGGAGTCATGACAGATATTCATCCCATCCAGGCCATGCTGAATCCGGCCACGCCGACCAAAGTTTCTCATGTGCTGGCTTCCTCGTATACGTTGAGCGCCGGGCTACTGATGGGATTAGCTGCCTATAGTATGCTGCGGGGGCGCAACCACCCGTATTTCAAAAAAGCGCTGAAGCTGACCGCCACCTGCACCATTGTATTTGCCATCAGCACCGTGATGATCGGAGACGCTTCCGGTAAATTTCTGGCCAAATATCAGCCGGAAAAGCTGGCTGCCGCCGAATGGCATTTTGATACAATGACGCACGCGCCCTTCGTATATGGCGGATACATGGATAAGAACGGTGAAATCAAGTATGCGCTGAAAGTGCCTTATGCACTTAGTGTGTTGGCCGGGAACCTGCCCAGTACGGAGGTCAAGGGCTTAAATGATTATCCCGTAGATCAGCGTCCGCCGCTGTCTATCCATTATATGTTTGACCTCAAAATCACCACAGGGGTGCTGATTCTGGTCATTCCGCTGTTGTATCTGATTCGCAAACGTTTGCCAGGACGCAAACCATACCCCAAATGGCTGCTGCTGGCACTCATTCTGGTGGGGCCGATGGCTATGGTAGCCATTGAGCTGGGCTGGATGTTTGCGGAGGTCGGCAGGCAGCCGTGGATTTTGCGCGGCTACATGAAGGTGTCCGAAGCGGCAACCACCTCTACGAGTGTCGGATGGATGCTCGTATTGTTTATCATTTTGTATCTCGTGTTGTGCTTCTCGGCCATTAAGGTCCTTAGCAAGCTGTTCCGTAATAAAGATGCAGTGGAGGAGCTGAGGCAGCTGGGGCTGGAAGGGGCTGAAGGCAAGTGAGCTATGAAATTGTAGGTATCGCCATTTTGTGGACCTTCCTGTTCGGATATTTGCTTGTGGCATCTATTGATTTTGGCGCAGGCTTTTTCAGCTTTTACAGTGTGCTGACAGGTCACCAGAACAAAATCCACAACATTATACAGCGGTATTTATCGCCGGTGTGGGAGGTAACGAACGTATTTCTCATTTTTTTCGTGGTGGGACTGAATGGTTTCTTCCCGGATGCGGCTTATTACTATGGCACAGCGTTGCTCGTTCCCGGCAGTATTGCGATTGTGCTTCTCGCGATCCGAGGGGTGTACTATGCGTACAACACGTATGGACATTCCGGTACAAATAATATCGTCTACATGGCATTGTACGGTGCGACGGGGCTGCTCATTCCGGCGGCGCTGTCGACGGTTCTCGCCATTTCGGAAGGCGGTATTATTGTGGAGAACGGCACAGGTGTTCATCTGCGATGGGGCGAGTTATTAAGCAACTCCTATACGTGGGCGGTTATTTTCCTGGCGCTGGTGAGTGTGCTGTATATCTCGGCGATGTTTTTGTCGTACTATGCCAAAAGGGCAGGGGACAAGGTCGCTTTTGAAATCGTGCGCGGGTACGCGCTACTCTGGAGCGGTCCTACGATTGTGGCGAGTCTGCTTGCATTTTTTCAGATTAACAAACAGAATCCAGACCACTTTGCCAATATGCTGAACATGGCCTGGATGTTTGTCGCCTCCTTCGTCTGCTTTGTCGGAGCTGTTTATCTGGTATGGCGGCGGCGTCATCTCGGAACCTCCTTTATTCTGGTCATGCTGCAATTTGCATTTGCCTGGTATGGCTATGGCCGCTCGCATCTGCCGTATGTTTTGTATCCCTATATTAATGTGCATCACAGCTTTACAAACTCCGCCATGGCGTATGCATTGATTACGGCGTTTAGTGCGGGGCTGCTGGTGCTGATCCCGTCACTGATCCTGATCTTGAGACTGTTCCTGTTCGATGCGGATTATGTGCGAGGACAAGCGGGGAAGAAAGGGTGAGTACAAATGGCTGCTTTCGAGCATTTTACGATCATGTATGAGTCGCCTATTATTATTGTGGTGGCGATTGTGTTTCTGTTTATGTACTCGGCACGCTTTAAAAATCCACAGGACTGACAGCAACATCTGAGATGGCCCTTCCTGATTGATGGGGGAGGGTCCATTTTTGCATGTAAAAGGCGGATTGAATTATACTTTACATACACCAGCATGTTGCATCATTTGATGTTCACACTCGCGTGTAATATATAAATGAATTGTACCGTTTCGGTTTCTTTGGAGAACGGGTCCGTCAGGGGAGGAGTTACATCATGCCCAAAGTTCGTTTTAACAACATGGATCATGTCAACACCGATAAAACACTCAAGCAATTCAGACAGTGGCGGCAGGAGCGCCGCAGCAAAACGAAGGATTATACGTTCGTTGTTCCGAACCATCCCCCGGAGCTGGAGTTTTTGCACAGTAACCGGGAAACGACGACGGCGACCTGGGTGGGGCATTCTACCTTTTTCATCCAGTATCTTGGACTGAACATCGTTACGGATCCGGTGTGGGCTGAGCGTATGGCTTTCGACAAAAGACTGGCTCCGCCCGGCATCCACATTCAGGATGTACCGCCGTTGGACATCATTCTGCTGTCTCATTCGCATTATGATCATTTGCATATGGAATCGTTGCGCAAATTGTATCGTGCAGATACGCTGATGCTTGTACCTTCGGGGTTGAAGTCGAAAATGGTCCGCAAAGGCTTCCGTAACTGCCATGAGCTGAAATGGTGGGATCATTTTACGGTAGGCGGGGTGCGCTTCACATTTGTTCCGGCCCAGCATTGGACGCGGCGTACGCCGTTTGATACGAATACTTCGCATTGGGGAGGATACGTGCTGCAAAGTGAGCAGCAGGTGATCGGCTCTGCCACGTCCGTCACAGAATCGCATACTCATTCTATTTCAGATACAGCAGTTGCACCGACGTTGTACTTTGTAGGAGATACCGGGTATTTCCGTGGCTTTAAGGAGGTTGGCGAGCGCTTTGACATTGACCTGACCTTTATGCCGATTGGTGCGTATGAGCCGGAATGGTTCATGACCTCACAGCATGTGACACCGGAGGAGGCGTTGCAGGGGTTCGTGGATTGCGGCGCGAATCAGATGATCCCGATGCATTACGGAGCCTTTAAACTGGCGGATGATACGCCGAGAGAGGCGCTGGATCGTCTCGAAGCGGAGCGTGAACGCTTGGGCATCGCCAAGGAGCGCATTCATATACTGGGGCACGGTGAGACGCTGAAAATTCAAAGCCTCTGTTCAACTATAATCTGAGGATTCTATATAAAAGGCGACTCTGCGGACAAAGGTCTGCGGAGTCGCCTTTTTATGGTTGTTTTGAATGAGTAAAAAGGTACAGGCAGACAAGTCTGTCGCTGTGTTACAGGATTAAACCGCTTCGGTATCGTTCACCAAAAAGGAATCGGAATCGGTGTTGGTAATGGGATGCCGCACGATTTTGACTTCATAAAACGTAATTTTATTTTCTAAAATATAGTCCGGAATTTGGCGGTGGCTGTGTGATTCACGGAAAGCTTCGCTTTTGGTCCAGCCCTGGAAGTTCTCTTTTTCCTTCCAGCGTGTGCTAATCGTTACTTCATCATAATCTTTTGTATTTTCAGTGAGTAGCACTTCCAGACCGAGGAAGCCTTCCATTTTCTCCACTTTACCTTCTTTGTTAAAGCGTTCGATGAGCAAATGGGCATTGCCCGGGGTGATTTTAGATGTATTTGTAACGATAATCATATTAAATTCCTCCTGAATGATGTGGTATGGTCGGTATAATGACCGGATAGCCATCCTGAAATTTGATCGTAGCGTTCATTTCATAAATGTCGCGAAGAAAAGCAGACGTCAAAATCTGACGGGGTTCGCCAGCCATGGCGATTCGTCCCCTTTTAAGCGCAATCATATGATGACAATAGGCCGCAGCTTGCTGCAAATCATGCAGTACCATAACAATCGTCAAGCCGGACTCGTGATTGATACGCCTCAGCATATCCATAACCTCAAATTGATGAGCGATATCCAGAAAAGTGGTAGGTTCATCGAGCAAAAGAATGCCCGTTTGTTGGGCCAAAGCCATTGCAATTCGCGCTTTTTGTTGTTCACCTCCCGATAGAGTATGGAACATCCGATCCGCATAGGGCTTCATGCCTGTGATTTCCATGACATGGTCCACAATATGCTGATCCTGTCCGGTATGCCGTGTCCTCAAGCCTTTGGCATGAGGGGATCTTCCGTAAGCAACCAGCTCACGAACCGTTAATAACGGCAGCATATCCTTCATTTGCGGAAGCATTGTAATCGTCTGGGCAAAATCGCGCCGCTTGTATTCCTGAACCGGCTTGCCCAGTACGGAAACCTGCCCCTGATCCTGCTTGAGCAGCCGTGTAATAATCCGCAAAAGCGTGGACTTGCCCGAACCGTTGGGCCCGACAATCGCGGTGAGCTGTCCGGCGGGTAAGGTAATGTTTACATCGTCCAGCTTGAAATACCCGCGCTGCAAGGAGATATGATCACCCTGAATGGCTGTCATCCGAAATTCCCCCGTTTCTTGAGCAGGATTAAGAAGAACGGCGCTCCGATGACGGCCAGCAAAATGCCTACAGGCAGTTCAATCGGATCAAACCAGGACCGTGCCACCGTATCCGCCAGTACGACCAGTGTCCCGCCGCCCAGAATGGAAAGGGGAAGGAGGAAACGATAATCCTCCCCGATCAGCAGGCGGATAACATGAGGAACGACCAGTCCTACAAAACCGATCAGCCCCGCTACGCTGACCGCCGTACCAGCGAGCAGGGCAGAGAGCAAGATAATGAGCAGCCGCTGGAGCTCTACTCGCTGTCCGAGCAGTTGTGCTGAATCGTCGCCCAGCAGCAGCAAATTGGCAGGCTTGATTGCAAACAGGGAGGCGATTAAGCCGATGATGGCGTAAGGCGCCATGAACTCCAGATGATGCCAGCTTCGTCCGTTCAATCCGCCGGATAGCCAAGGCAGAACTGCTTGCACGCGGTCGCTGTACATGACCATCACGCCGTTGGTGAGCGCGCCCAGCAGCGCATTGATGGCAACGCCAGCCAGCACGATTTTGACTGGAGAAGCCCCCCGATCCCAAGCCAGCAGGTAAATGACAATAGCACTCAGAAAAGCTCCCAAAAAGGCCGTTACCGGAAGAAGGTAGCTAAGCTGTGGAAGCATGACCATCGTGATGACCGCAGCGAGTCCGCCACCGGCCGATACGCCAATAATGCCGGGATCAGCCAAGGGATTTTTCATCACTCCCTGAAGAAGTGCCCCGGAAGCTGCCAGACATGCTCCTACGAGCAGACCCACTAGTACTCTGGGGAGCCGGAGATCCATCAGAATTGTGCGATATATTGAGTCATTGTTATAAAGCAAAACCTGATTGATTTCTCGTAGTGGAATCGACACCGATCCGTAAGCCAGGCCGTACACGGATACGGCTAGCAGCAGGATCGGAAGCGTAATCCAGGCGATGGTGCGTCTTCTTGCGCGTTGTAGTTTGTTCATCGCTTATTTCGCCGGATACAGCTTTTGATGCATTAAATCCAGCGCTTTAGTAACCCGTGTGCCCGGATTTGTTCCGAACAGATCGGAGGGTAATACCTCGACCTGATTGTTTTTGACCGCCTTGATTCCGCTCCAAGCTGCATTTTCCTGCATTTCCTTGATAAAAGCGGCTTTGACATCATCCGTATTGCCGTGGGTCATAATCAGGATGTAGTCAGGGTCGGCCTGTACGATGCGTTCCGTATTTAGCTGTGCATATTGCGGGAAATTTTGCAGGCCTGGAAAATCAGCGGCAATATTAGAACCACCAGCCTTTTCCAAAATATTTCCGCCTAATGAATTCGGCAATGCCGCCATATATGTGGCCGGGGCTCCGTAAACAAGCAGCACTCTAGGTTTGGAGGCAGAGGCTGTTTCCTTTTGTAATGTGGCTACCTGTTGGTCAATTTGCTGATTCAGCTTCACGGCCGGAGTCTGCTTTTGCAGTAATTGTCCGAAGAGTGTAATTTGCGACTGAATATCTTTGACTGAATTGGCCCCTGTCAGTAGCAACTGCGAACCGACACCTTCAATAGCTGGAATGTCTTTCTCATTCATAGGGTAATTACCCAATACGACATCCGGTTTGAGCATCGTAATTTTCTCCAGATCAACTTCATGAGTAGAGCCTACTTGTTGAACGTTTTCAGCAGCAGGCACGACGGAAGGTCCATTCGAGTTGGGTCTGCCAACGGCTGTCCCGCCCAAAGCATATATGATATCCAGATCGCCATTGCTGAGCGCAATGATATGTTGAGGGACACCTTGGAACGCCAACGTCCGTTTTGAAAAATCAGCAACCTGAATCGCTGCACCGCTTGTAGTGCCGGAAGTGGCAGATACAGATGCAGTGGCTGGTTTGTGATCTGCGGCCGGAGTACCATTACTGCATCCGGTAACTGCCAATAAAAGCGCTGCGGATGACCACAACACATAAGATTTCATGTCATTCCTCCTGCAATTTTAAGTTAAACAATAATGATAATCATTTTCATTTATGCATAAGAGAATGATAATGAATATCAATGGGAATTGTCAATTGAAAAAAACAAAATTTTAAATAAATTTTTTACTGAAATGGAGAGGAGGGGATTCTTGGTATAGAGGAAGGTATCCTAAATTTTTCTTAAAAAATAGCATATATCAAGGGGTTATATACACGCAAATACATATTGACATATTCGAAAAATGTAAGATATATTGGTGATGGGTTCACTTGGTTTTGCGAATTTCTGGATGGAAAGGTGGGGAGGCAAAGCTCAATAGGAGCTATTTTTTTTAGATTTCAATTGAGAATGATAATCAATTACTTATATTCTCGTGGGGAGGGACTGCTGTCAAAATGAGGAAGGGTTATTCTGCAATGATTGCTGTGTTTCTGCTGGTCAGTGTGCTGAGCTTTTGGCCAACTTCATCATCTGTGGTAGCCGCTACGGCTTCTACAAAATTGGCGGATGGTACATACACGCTTAAATACAATATTCTCAAGGCCGAAAACGATTCTGTATCCATGGCTAATGATTATTTTGAGAAGCCAGCCAAGCTGTATGTGAAAAAAGGCCAAATGACCATGCAAATTAAGCTGAATCACAGCGAATGGACAACCGGGTTTAAAGTGGATTACAAAGGCAAAATTATCGACACAAAGGTCATTCACAAGGACACCAAAACCGATACCCGTACTGTGCATTTTCCAATTACAACTGTGAACAGCCCGCTGATTTCAAAAATTCATGTTACCGTCCCTGCGTATAACTACGATCATGACTATACCATTCGCTTCGCTTTTGATTCCAAAAGTGTCAAAAAAGTAGCGGCCGTCCAGTCAACGAAATCAACCAAATCTTCTAAGAAGTAAATTCAAGCAATCTTATCGTTCATGAAATCAACATAAATTCAAGCATAAAAAATGGAGGAGTGTGTGTAGATATGAATATGGTAATGAATCGCTTTGAGCAGTTTTCTTTCAAAAAGGTACTCGTTGCATTGATCATGACAGCGCTTGTTTTTGCAGTTATTGCTCCGTTCTCTGCTAAAGCGGCAGCAGCCGACGGCACGTATGCAGTAGACTATACCGTTCTGAAAGATCAAACGAATGAAACCTCCCGTCTGGATAGCTATTTGACGAAGCCAGCTCAGGTTATTGTAGCTAATGGCAAAAATGTTGTTCGTTTGACTGTGAAAAGCAGCAATCTGATCACAACGTTCAAAGTGGAACAAAACGGCGTACTGCAAGATGCGACTGTGGTAAGCACTGATACTGCCAACAACACTCGCGTAGTGGAATTCGAAGTTGCTGACCTGAATGCTAAAGTCAACGCTTACGCTGAAATCGCCATTCCAGTCATTGGCTACACAGGCAAGTATGACGTACAACTGCAATTCGACGAAATCTAATCCAAAATAAAACGTAAAAGGAGACTGAGAACATGAACATGATCATGAACCGTATGGATTTGAAAAAAGTAATGCTTACTGTATTGATGGCTGCTCTGGTATTTGTTGTACTAGCTCCGTTTTCTGCAAATAAAGCGAATGCGGCTTTGCCTAATGGTACGTACACCATTGATTACACAGTGTACAAAGATGGTACAACTTCACCTTCCTACATGGATACAGGCGGTTATGTGGCGAAGCCAGCTACCTTGATTGCTGCTAATGGTCAGTACAAGGTTAGAGTGACGATTACCAAAAGCGCTTGGGTCACTGAATTCAAGACACAACAAAATGGTCAATATGTGAATGCAACTGTAGTCAGCACATCCGGTGATACAAGAGTGGTTGAGTTTCCGGTGAGCGATTTGTCTGCGCTATTGAACGCTAAACTTCACGTAAGCGTGCCGAAAGAATACACTGGCGGTGTGCCATACGATCACGATTACATCGTTCAATTTGGTTTTGATGAAGATACGATTAATTAGTACAGAGACATTGCATTGATTTGAATACTCATTTGAAGTTCGGGAGAGCTTCAAATGAGTATATTTTAAGTAGGGGGATTAATACACTTGAAAAGGCAATTTAGAAAATACTTAATAACGTTAGCGACCTTTGCCATGCTGCTTTCGGTTGTGTTCCCGTTTGCACCAGTTGTATCTGCCGAAGATACTGTCACATCAACTGAATCTGGTGCGTCTGCAACTTCTGTGAGTGAGGATGTATATTCGATAGAACCAAGTATGGCGGAAACAACCCCGACAGAGAACGAAACGGCACCATCGGGAGGTGTGGTTTCAGTTGCAGAGGTACAGAGCCCCAGCGTCGTTCAGGACTCCAATAAATATTCAATTGAATATGCAGTGAAGAACAGAAAGACAGGCAACAATTCACCACAAGCTCTCTATTTTGTGAAACCAGCTACTTTTAAAGTAGAGTATAATGCGTCAGTCGGACAAGCTACGTATCATGTTTCTTTGAATATTGATAATCCAACAGAACCATTATTAACAGATTTTGAATTTAAACAAAATGGAGAAGGTATTTCTGCTCATGTTTCAGATTTGGTCCAAACAGGAGACAAGTATAATCAAAGATCTGTAACATTTGACGTGTATGATTTAACTCAGAAAATTGATGTGGATTTTAATTTCAAAAATATAAAGAGAGAAAACTCGATTGAATTTGATCCATCTACAATAAAGGTTGCAGAGGAGACGACTCCGCCTGTAACATCACCAGAACCCGAGGTTCCTTTACAACCAGGAAACCTTGACTTCACGATTTTGACAGATAAATCGCAAGATGTGTCCGTTATGGATGGCTATGCTGTAAAACCAGCTAAACTGGTTCAAAAAGAAAACAAATGGTACGTTCAACTGACACTTAAAAACAGCAGTTGGATTCCATCTTTCCAAACAGAACAGAATGGAAAATATAAAGAAACGACTACGGTATCCACTGAGGGTGACCAACGTACAATCGAGTTTGAAGTAGGCAATCTGTCTAACAAAGTAAATGCTTATACCCACGTTATCGTGCCTGGTTTGGAATTGGGCGGAGTACCATACGATCATTGGTACTATGTTCAAATCCAGTTTAACGGCAGTGTTACCCCTGATCCGGGTTCTTCTCTGCAATCGGGAAGTATTGACTTCTCTGTTTTAAAGGATAAGTCGCAAGATATGTCCGTTATGGACGGATATACTCTAAAGCCAGCTAAAGTGGTCCAAAAAGGAAACAAATGGTATGTTCAACTGACGATTAAAAACAGCAGTTGGATTCCTTCCTTCCAAACAGAGCAGAATGGAAAATATGAAGAAGCGGCTACGGTATCCACTGAGGGTGACCAACGCATAGTGGAGTTTGAAATAAGCAGTCTGTCTAACAAAGTAAATGCTTATACTCACGTTATCGTACCTGGTTTGGAATTGGGCGGAGTACCATACGATCATTGGTACTATGTTCAAATCCAGTTTAACGGCAATGTTACACCTGATCCGGGTACGCCTTCGACTTTGGTAGATGGTACGTATTCCATTAACTTTGATGCGCTGCACGCAACCAAGGATCAAGCCTCTTCGATGGCACGGTACTTGGTGTCGCCAGCAACACTGACAGCGACGAAAGGCAAGTATGAAGTGTCCTTCCAGATCAAGGATAGCGCAACGATTACGAAGTTCAAAACCGAACAAAACGGAACATTAACGGACGTGGACATTGTGAGTGAGGATAAAGCAACCGATACTCGCATTGTGAAGTTCCCATTGGCTGATTTGGATGCCATTTTAAATGCGCAGGTTCATGTTAGTACCAGCTACAACGGAACCCCTTATGAAATGGACCATACGATCCGTCTCAAATTTGATAGAAATAGTATAACACTTAAAGATTCGACACCAACAAATCCAGGTACACCATCGACTTTGGCGGACGGCACATACTCCATCAACTTTGATGCGCTGCATGCTACCAAGGATCAAGCATCCGCGATGGCACGATACTTGGTGTCGCCGGCAACATTGACAGCGACTAAAGGCAAATATGAAGTGTCCATCCAGATCAAGGACAGTGCAACGATAACGAATTTTAAAACCGAACAAAACGGAACGTTAACGGACGCAGGCACTGTGAGTGAGGATAAAGCAGCCGATACTCGCATTGTGAAGTTCTCAGTGGCAGATGTGGATACCATTTTAAACGCGCAAGTTCATGTAAGTACCAGCTATAACGGAACCGTTTATGAAATGGACCATACGATCCGCCTCAAATTCGACCGTAGCAGCATTGCGGTTAAAGGAACGGATGGCGGTACAACTCCTGGAGCTGAGAACGGCAGATACAGCATTGATTTCTCTGTACTCAAAGACGGAAGCAATGAAATATCTGTGATGGATGGCTATATGCAAAAACCAGCCACTCTGTTGAAGCAATCCGGCAAAAATTTGATCCAGATCAAAATGGACAAGAGCAGCTGGATTAAAACATTCAAGGTAAACGGTGCAGAGGCTCAGGTTATTGATCAATCGACCTCCGCAGATACAAGAACCGTACAATTTGAAGTTGCAGATTTATCGGAAAAAGTTACGGTTAATACACATGTCATTGTACCGGGTCTGGAATTGGGTGGCATCCCTTATGACCACGTATATGATGTGCAGTATCAATTTGAGCCTGCTACCATTCGCAGCTTTGTCGAACCGTCCTCTACAGGAGCGGCAGATCCAATCGTGAAATTGGATTTTGACAAGTTGGCTAATGGTAAATATGTTTTGAAATTCAGCATTGTTTTAGATGATGGAACAACAGGAGAGAATTCTCCGGTTCAACGCTTTATTGCCAATGAACCAGCGCAATTGGTCGTGGAAGGCGACAAACGGTTTGTTGGTATGAAGCTGCAAAACAGCAACGAAGTGAAGGCATTGCGCATTTGGGATACGGCAAGCGGAGGCTACAAGGACGCAGAAGTGACCCAGGAAGATGCAGCAAGCAATACCAAGAACGTTCGTTTTGGCGTAAGCGACTTTAAGAACAACGTAAAAGGACAACTGGTTGTTTACGAAGCTCCGAAGGTAGCGAGTGCTACTCCTATGGTCTTCAAAGCTGAGGATCGTGTAGAGAAGGTATACGATTTTGAATTCAAATTCGATACTAGCGATGTAACGTATTACAACGATAAAAAGACAAGCGAAGTTGAAAAGGGGAAAAGCAATTTAGCGGATGGAGAGTATACAGCAAACCTCCGTTTGCTGGCGAACGGAACAGACAAGGAATCCCTTGTGGCTCCTTTTGTACAGAGTCTCGCGAAGCTGGTTGTGAAGAATGGCAAAGTGCAAGCACATCTGACCGTGACGGACAATCAGGCTCTGAAGTTGTTCCAAACGGATTTTGAAGGCCGTTATGCCAATCCAACCGTTGTGGGTTCCAACACGAAGGGTGACACGCGTACCATCGCTTTTGAAGTGCCTGATCTGGACAAAAAGTTGAGCGTGTACACACAGGTATATCTGCCTGAGAAATTCATTTTGAATGAAAAATTCGGCGGACAAATTCAATTTGACCGTGCATCGCTTAAAGGTGAGGGAGTAAATGTAGCTTCTACGGACAAGGCAGCCGAACCGACTACACCTGTAACTGAAACAAAACCTGTAGTGGAGCAGCCGTCTCAAACCTTAGCTTCCGAAAAGCAATACACAATCAACTACAACGTATTTAAAGATAAAACGAGCGAAGCTTCCGTCATGGATGGATACCTCGATAAGCCTGCTACATTGATTGAAAAGGGAGACAAGCGTTATATTCAAGTTACATTGAAAAATAGCTCTTGGATGCCTGTTCTTCAAGTGGAGCAGAACGGTAGCCTGAAAGATGTGGAGGTCATCTCGACATCTGGCGATACGCGTGTCGTTCAATTTGAAGTCGGGGACTTGTCTCAGAAAATCAGTGCCTACACCCACGTTATTGTGCCAGGATTGGTTCTTGGCGGCGTGCCGTATGATCACTGGTATACCGTTCAATTCAAATTTGACGAAGCGAGCCTGAAAGCAAAATAACATCAGGACGCAGGAGCATCATACCTGCTTCAATAACAGAATAGCTTGTATGCAAGCAAGTCTTGGTGCCCTGGCATCAAGACTTGTCAGCATTTCATTACCCGAAAAATTGAAGCTCATGCAGCTTCTATATTTTGAATTGAGGTGATTTGGCTTTCATGAAACGATATACAGCGTTGGTACAAGGGAAATCATTCTGCTTTTATATGTTGATGGGTCTGGTGCTTTTGTTGCTCGCCGGATGCTCGGGAGGAGCAGCGGCTGGACAGAACGATAATGAAGGCGCAAAATCAGCAGCAACGTCCGGTGATAAAACACAGCCGCGTATTGTGGCTACAACGGTAGCCATTGCAGAAATTACGGATGCGCTGGGCCTGGATTTGGCAGGCAAGCCGACAAGCATGAAAGTACTGCCTGACCGTTACAAGGATGTACCTGATGTGGGTAATCCGATGAGTCCTGATATGGAAAAGGTGATGTCGTTGAAACCAACGGACGTACTGTCGGTTACGACACTGAAATATGATTTGGAGCCTAAATTTAAAGATTTGAAAATCAATGCCGAATTTATGAATTTTGAAAGTCTCGCGAATATGCAAAAAGAAATTCAAAAGCTGGGAGATACGTTCGGTAAAGCCGAAAAGGCCAGAGAGATTAATGGAGCTTTGAACGCCAAAGTAGCCGAGATTCAACAAAAGATCAAAGGGAAGAAATCCCCTAAAGTATTGATCTTGCTGGGGGTACCGGGAAGCTATCTGGTGGCTACCGAGCATTCCTACATTGGGGATCTGGTTAAAATTGCAGGCGGGACGAACGTAGTCCAAGGTGAGAAGGTGGAGTTCATTGCCCACAATACCGAAGCTTTGCAACAGTCCAATCCGGATATTATTTTGCGTGCTGCACACGGGATGCCGGATGAAGTGGTCAAAATGTTCGACGAAGAGTTCAAAACTAACGATATTTGGAAACATTTTAACGCTGTGAAAAACGGACACGTCTATGATCTGCCGGAGCCGCTGTTTGGAACAACAGGAAATTTGGCGGCAAACTCGGCGCTGGATGAGCTAGTAAAAATGTTGTATCCTTCGAATTAAAGGAAGCTGATGACATGTCGAAAAAAGGTTGGAGTTTTATCGTTGTAATCGCCTTGCTCATCGGTGTCATTCTCTATTCAGCGATGACAGGAAGTCTCAAGGTGAATTTGAGCCAATTGGTGACCGGATTGTGGACAGGTACGGATGATCAGGTCAATGTGGTCAAGGATCTGAGGCTACCGAGAATTATCGTGTCTGTGATGGCGGGAGCCGCGCTTGCGGTGGCGGGTGTTTTGCTGCAAGCCGTGATGAAAAACCCGCTGGCTGATGCCGGGGTTATCGGTATTTCCTCGGGGGCGGCTCTGGTTTCGCTGATAGCCGTTACGATCTTTCCGGCGCTCTATTTCTGGATGCCCTTCTTTTCTTTTATTGGTGGTGCGCTGGCCTGCCTGATGGTTTACGGATTTTCATGGAAATCCGGCCTGCATCCGATTCGTCTGATCTTGATCGGGGTCGCTGTGAATGCGATTTTTTCGGGTCTGGGGCAGTCGTTTAATTATCGGGGGAGTTATGCGGTCACCAGCATTAATCAGGTTACAACCTCAACCTTGTCCATGAAAAAATGGGTCGATGTCGAGGTTATTGTGACCTATGGCGGGATTGGGCTGATTTTAGCTATGCTCGTGTTCTCCTGGTGCAATTTTTTGTCTTTGCAAGATAAAACGGCTAAAAACCTGGGATTCAATGTGACGCGTGCGCGGCTTTTGATCTCCGTCATTGCGGTGCTGCTTGCGGCAACGGCTACAGCCATTGCTGGAGTTATTGCCTTTATCGGCCTGCTCGTTCCGCATTGTGCCCGCTACTTGGTGGGTTCGGATCACAAGTGGCTGATTCCGTTCTCTGCTTTATGCGGGGGATTGCTGCTACTGCTCGCGGATACACTGGGCCGGACGGTACTTGCTCCCAATGAAATTCCGGCTTCTATTATTATGGCCGTCATTGGCGGGCCGTTCCTGATATTCCTGATCAGAAAGGCGGATCGCACTTATGGACATTAAGGATATTACCTTTTCATATGACCGGAAAACGGATCGTCTTCACGCCATCAATGCTGTCATTGAGCCGGGACGGATTACGACCATCATTGGTCCCAACGGCTGTGGCAAATCGACGCTGCTTAGCGTCATGTCGAACAATGCGGCTCCCCGCCTGGGTCAAGTGATTTTGGACGGTAAAGAGATTGCCCACTACAAGCCCAAGGAGCTGGCCCGTCAACTGGCGGTGGTTCATCAGCAGAATGAAGCACCCTCTGACTTGACCGTAGAAAAGCTCGTCAGCTTCGGAAGACTCCCGCATAAGAACATGTTCACAGCGAGACGTGACGAGGACGAGCAGGCGGTCGAATGGGCGATAGCCTGTACGAATCTGAAGGAACGCAGAACACGCACGCTGGACCAGCTGTCCGGGGGAGAAAGGCAGCGTGTATGGATTGCAATGGCCTTGGCACAACGGACACCGATTTTATTTTTGGATGAGCCGACCACCTATCTGGATATGTACTACCAGCTTGAAATTTTGGAACTCATACGGCAGTTAAATCAGGAACACGGCCTGACGATCGTAATGGTGCTGCATGATATCAATCAGGCTATTCGTTATAGCGACGTTATGATTGCCATGAAGGAAGGGCGCATTATAACGAACGGTCCGCCCGCTAAGGTCGTCACATCCGATATGATTCAGGCAGTATACGGCGTGGAAGTAGTCGTAAGACATGACGCTGAGGCGGGAATGTATCTTATTCCGATAGGTGTGGGAGCTTCCGTACATTTACAAGCACAGGGAGTGTAGATACTGCCTACTGAATGGCTCGTCTGTCTCCTGGTGGCATCGAATCTGGAAACAAGAAAAAATGGTTCTGGCCCACGTTTTTGTCAGGAGACAATCGTGGGGATGGAAGCATTTTTTGTTTTATTTTTAGAATATCGACGGAGGTTTCAGGGTTGTTCGGTTGACACACGGTTCGATTCCGATCCGTTGTGTGTTATACTATTGCCGTCGGTAATTTTGTGATTAGCACTTTACTAATGATAAGGATGGTATGCTCATATGATCAGTACAAGCGGCGTAACGCTTCGTTATGGTAAACGCCCACTTTTTGAAGACGTAAATATCAAATTTACTCCTGGGAACTGCTACGGCCTAATTGGGGCGAATGGCGCGGGCAAATCTACCTTTTTGAA
The DNA here is from genome assembly GCF_014858585.1 of Paenibacillus sp. 23TSA30-6. Taxonomy (NCBI): domain Bacteria; kingdom Bacillati; phylum Bacillota; class Bacilli; order Caryophanales; family Paenibacillaceae; genus Paenibacillus; species Paenibacillus sp. 23TSA30-6. The sequence continues at coordinate 185,173 of NZ_SLTL01000008.1, forward strand.
AATTCTTTCCGGTGAAATAGAAGCCAATTCAGGTGAGGTTCACATGACACCGGGCGAACGGATGGCAGTGCTCAAGCAGAACCATTACGAATACGATGAATTCCCGGTTCTGGAAACCGTTATTATGGGCCATACGCGTCTGTATGAAATCATGAAGGAAAAAGATTCGCTGTACGCTAAATCGGAATTCACAGAGGCAGACGGCCTGCGTGCCGGCGAGCTTGAAGGTGAATTTGCGGAGCTGAACGGATGGGATGCCGAGCCGGATGCGGCTTCATTGCTGATCGGTCTTGGGATTCCGCGCGACCTGCATGACAAGAACATGTCTGAGCTGAGTGGTAATGACAAGGTACGTGTTTTGCTGGCTCAAGCGTTGTTTGGTCGTCCGAACAACTTGCTGCTCGATGAGCCTACCAACCATTTGGATCTCGAATCCATTCAATGGCTGGAAAATTTCTTGATGGACTATGAAGGCACCGTCATCGTCGTATCCCATGATCGTCACTTCCTGAACAAGGTATGTACGCATATTGCGGATATTGATTTTGGCAAAATTCAGATGTACGTCGGCAACTACGACTTCTGGTATGAGTCCAGCCAGCTTGCGCTTGCCTTGACTCGTGATGCCAACAAGAAAAAGGAAGAGAAGATCAAGGAACTGCAAGCCTTTATTCAGCGCTTTTCCGCGAATGCTTCCAAGTCCAAACAGGCTACTTCACGTAAAAAACAATTGGATAAAATTACGCTGGACGATATTCGTCCATCGAACCGTAAATATCCGTTCCTGAACTTCAAGCCCGAACGCGAAGCGGGCAAACAGCTGTTGACGGTAGACCGTCTCAGCAAATCCATTGAAGGCGAGCAAGTGCTGAATGAGTTCAGTCTGGTTGTGAACAAAGGCGATAAAATCGCGTTTGTCGGCCCGAACGGTTTGCCTAAATCAACGCTCTTTCAGGTATTGATGAACGAAACTGAAGCCGATAGCGGTGAATTCTCTTGGGGGATTACCACCACTCAGGCTTATTTCCCGAAAGACAATTCCACCTATTTTGAAGGTGTGGATATGAATCTCGTGGAATGGCTGCGCCAATATTCCAAGGATCAGGACGAAACGTTCCTGCGTGGCTTCCTGGGACGTATGCTCTTCTCGGGTGAAGAAGCGCTTAAGAAAGCAAGCGTGCTGTCCGGAGGCGAGAAAGTTCGCTGTATGCTGGCCAAGATGATGCTGAACGGCGCCAATGTTCTGCTGCTGGATGAACCGACCAATCACTTGGATCTGGAATCCATTACAGCATTGAACAATGGTCTGATCGACTTTGACGGTACCGTGTTGTTTACATCTCATGACCATCAGTTCATTCAAACCATCGCTAACCGTATCGTAGAAATTACGCCAAACGGTGTAATCGACCGTACGATGAGCTATGATGAATACTTGGAAAACGATGAAATCACGAAATTGCGTGAAAGTATGTATCCGGTAGAAATCGTCTAAAACCAGCTAATTTCAGTAATTAGATAACGAAAAAGAGGAGCTCCTTCAGGCCATTTATGATGGCGGGGGAGACTCCTCTTTTTCGTTTGCGCCATTACCAATGGCTTACACCGCCAAGGCTACAGGGCTAAGATAATCCTGCCTGAGTCCGGTGCAGTTAGCCTAACGGGGTGGCTTATGATCCGCCTGTACGACGGCGTTGGTTGTTCGGCTTCTTCGTATTTTGGCTTTTCAGTGTTTTGGCGGAACCGCCTTGAAAGCCGCCCTGCTGTGAAGCGCCGGACTGCTGTTTTTTTTGTGCCAGCTTTTCCCGAATGGCATCTGCGAGATTAACTTTACGTGGTTCATTAGCATCGCTCATGAATAAATTCCTCCTGTTGCCGCCAAATTCATGTCAATCATGCTGGATTGAAGGAAAACGCGGCTGTGTCCCCATTTTATACGTTTTTAAAAGATGGGACAAGGGCAACAATGATAACATGACGACGGGGCGGGCGGGAAGAGGGAATACCTATTTTTTGCATAAAGGAAAAAATGTTTTATACACCCCACAGGAATGGAGCTTGGCAATAATTTTTCGTTGTTCCTACAGCAATGCGGAGCGGAAAGACTGTTTCTCTAGACCCACACAAAGGACGTCTGCTATCCTAGAAATAGCCGTTATCCAAAGGTAAATGGTTATTTTTAGGGCAGCTATGCTGCTATTTTTATTTTTGGGTTGGCGCAGCATGGAACGGTATAAGTGTTTATCCTGACTTTTATGGTTCTCCCGTGACTATGGTGGTGAGATCGTTCTGTCGGGAACTCTAATTTTGAAGGAGTGTTCCCGTTGTGGTGAATGTGTATGATGAAATACGAAAAGGTGAGCGAGGGGCATGGGTGAGCATTATCGCCTACCTTTTTCTGTCTGCCTTTAAGCTGATTAGCGGATATATATTTGCTTCCAGTGCGTTACTGGCCGATGGATTTAACAATGTCACTGATATTGTGGTGTCCGTTGCCGTACTGATCGGTCTGCGTATATCTCAAAAACCGCCGGACTCCGACCATGCCTATGGACATTTTAGAGCGGAAACGATAGCGGCGTTGCTGGCATCCTTTATTATGACTGTCGTCGGTCTTCAGGTGCTTATTGACGGAATCGGAAGTATTTTCAGAGGGGGCAAGCAGACGCCTGATGTTACTTCCGCAGGAGTAGCGGTAATATGTGCAGTCATTATGCTGGGAGTATACATGTACAACAACAGACTGGCCCGGAAAATTAACAACAAGGCGTTACTGGCGGCAGCGAAGGATAACCTGTCAGATGCGCTCGTCAGTATCGGTGCAGCGGTTGGTATTATTGGTGCACAGTTTGGTTTGCCATGGCTGGATACGGTTGCGGCTATAGCGGTAGGATTTATAATCTGTAAAACGGCGTGGGATATTTTTAAGGACTCTACACACAGCCTGACGGATGGTTTTGATGAGCAGGAGCTGTCAGACTTACGTAGCACGATTGCTCATATACCCGGTGTAGAGGGGATTCGTGATGTAAAGGCACGGGTACACGGCAATCATTCTTTGGTGGATGTTGTTATAGAGGTGAACCCGCAACTCAGCCTGATTGAAGGACATCGGATCAGCGACCGGATTGAGGAACGCCTGCAAGAGGTTCATAATACGATGCATGTTCATGTCCATGTGGAACCCAAATTATAGATTATTTATTTAATAATTAGTGGTAAAAATGACTTTAGACCTATGTATAAAAGGTGTATGCGCTGCCTTTTGTGACGTTTGGATTATATCTCTCTTCCTGTTGCTTTTACTATAATGAAAGCATGTCCGGCTATATTCGTCGGAATTGGACTTGCTCTTCAAATTCGTAAAAACAGCCAGGAGGTGCAACATTGAGAAGACGCGTGATGGGAATGCTCATGACGTCAGCCGCGCTGTTGGCAGCAATTCATGTGGCGCCGGGTCAGGTTGACGCAGCGGCATCGACAGCATCTACGGGACAGAAGGCGGTTATTCAGGCGGCTGTAAAGCTTAGATCCGGCCCTTCGACTACGGGAGATGTAGTCAGCTTTATGAAGCAGGGAGAGGCCGTTACGGTATTGGAGAAAACAAACAGCTATTGGTATAAGATCAAGACGTCTGATGGGGTAACTGGATACACAAGCAGCTCCGACAAGTACATAAAAGTAGGCGCTACCAGCGTCGCTGCTGCTGTCACCGAGCCTGCCGTCCGTAAACCGGAAGCCAAAGAAGTGCTTAAAACTAACAGTTCAGCCAAAGAGGCTCCAGCCTCAGTGAATAGTTCTGCCGGTCAAACGAAAGCTACGATTCAAACGTCCGTTCGTTTGCGGGCGGAGGCATCCACTTCATCCGAGGTTTTGGGCTTTTTGAATGCAGGAGATATCGTCACCATTACAGATCCAGGTAACGCCTATTGGTTTAAGATTACCAATGCTGATGGCACGGTGGGCTATGTCAGCTCGTCTCCACAGTATATTCGTATTGGTGAGGGCGTTGTTGTGCAGCAGCCTGTGGCTGCTCCAGTAACATCTGCTCCTGACACTACCGTGATTTCTGCGACAGCATCTCCTGCGGAAGCCATAAACTTGCCTTCTGGTGACGCAGCGGCTGCCATTGAACAGGTTATTAACACAGGGATGACTTATCTCGGTACTCCATATGAATATGGTTCGGATCGTAACAGTACGGTTACTTTTGATTGCTCGGCATTTACCCGTCAAATTTTCCGTCAGGCTGCAGGTATTCAGCTTCCGGCGGATTCACGTTCACAGGGTGAGTGGATCAAGCAGAATAGTCAGCCAAACACAGACATGACCACGCTGAAGCGTGGCGATCTGCTTTTCTTTACTAATTACAACGCGTCTTCAGGGGCGTATACGTCCTTGGATAATTCCTCCCAAACGATTACACACGTAGCTGTATATCTGGGAGACAACAAGCTTCTTCATACCTTTTCTGTAGCGGGTGGCGGTGTGAAAGTTACGGATTTCAGCAAGCCTTGGCAGGATCGTTTCCTGTTCGGGGGTAGCGTAATCCAATAAAAGCGCCATTAGCCTTAAAAAATTACGCATCAAAAATAGGATGTTCCACAACCCTGTAATTGGGGCGGGAACATCCTATTTTTAAAGCTATATAATGTTATATCTTCACTACACTTGTTTCAGACTTCTTCTATTACGCCTATGACGCTCGTCTTCTTCCGGTAAAGAGTGAAATGACGAACAACACCAGAAATAACACAAACAATATTTTGGCGATTGTAGCAGCTATGGATACAACGATACCAAAAAAACCTAAAATCCCGGCGATCACGGCAAAAACTAAAAATAAAGCGGACCATTTCAGCATGTTCTGCATCCTCCTTCAATTGTATATAATGTGGCATACTCACGCCCGATAGAGCATGGCTGCGAATGATGGCTGAATCATTTGAATCTTTCGTGGCTGTGCCATCGTTATATGTTGTTTTAAACCGTGCCCCAATCCGTGAAACATAGCGTAAGGAGTGGAGGAAAGCGAGCTGTGACGTTGTTTCGTGTCTGAACGTAAGGGGTAACTATGCAGTAATCATCAACATCATCGTGAAAAACGAAAGAGAGGTTAGGCCATGTTAACACAGGTCAGTATTTTTATTATCGCTATCGCATTTGCAGTTCTCGTTATTTTCCTCATTAGAACACTTAAAGCAGCACAAGGCTCTCTTGAAAAGGTAACTCAGACTCTGCAGGATGTACAAAAAACAGTAGATGAGCTGAGCTATGAAGTAAAGCAAACGGTTCGACATGTCAATGACATTACCGCAGACGTTGATCATAAATTGAAGCAGGTGGAGCCTGTGATGGAATCGGTTAGAAACTTGGGCGAGGTGCTTAACGAAGTCACTCTAGCTGCGAAGCAGGCTTCCGCGGCATTAATCACCCGGTTTCAGAAGCCGCATCATACAGTGGATAAAAAGACGGGTACGGAAACCGCGATCAAGTCAGCTTCTTCGAACAGGCCGTTAACTTCAACGGAACGGACGGTTCAGAGCTACAATGCGACCTATGAGGAGCCTGCGGCAAAGCCGGCTAAAAACTGGTTGGGTTATGTGGATATCGCTGCCGGGGTGTGGCAGAAAATGCGTCAGTAGCATAGCGACTGAACCGTAAACTATAGGAAATTCTTGAAAGGGTGAGAATTATGATGAAGATTTTATTGCTAGCTGCTGGTTTGCTCACTCCCTTTTCCGGACAGGATACGGTTCAGCAAGCCGTTTCCCCGCATACGGCGGGGCATGTAGTAAGGGCTGTGCAGACGATTCCCGCCAAAAATGCCGTACCGGCTGATTTTCATACGTTAAACGGCATATCTCTGGACGATACGCGTATGGATGTATTGAAAAAACTGGGCAAGCCCCTTCGAGTGAAAAAGGATATGCTGTTGCTTTCTACGGAATATCAATATCCTGACGTGGTGGTTGGTTTGCGAGATGATATGGTTTCTTATGTGCATGTAGATCCTGCTGCCGGACGGATCAAGGTCAATGACGAGTGGCTGTCGCTGAAACGGCAAACGCTGGATAAGGCGCTGGGTGGCTCGCAATTTACAGCGGAGGATGGCGAGGTATACGTTCGTGGACAGCGTGCGATCAAAGTGTTTATGGATGAGTCGTCCGATCAACCCAAATATGTTGAGTTTTTTGATGAAACGGAGTGGTAATGTCTCTAATTTTAAGAGCATGACATAACATGGAAGTTTCAAACGAATGTACAGCGTGTAATAGTCAGAGAAGTCAATCCTAATAAGGAGCGTGAGAAACATGAATCAGACCCATCATAAATCTTATGCCAAAGTGGTAGAGAACGGTGTACAAGCCGTCGAAGCGGTGAATGAATTGCGCAACACGGGCTATCGTTATGAGGATGTGTTCGTGCTCGCTCATGATCAGGACCGGACGGATCGTATTGCAGATACGGTGGATGCCAAGGAAATCGGGATTAAGGAAGAGGGCGTTTTTGATTCATTAGCCAATCTGTTCCGTTCCCGTGGCGACGAGCTTCGCGCTAAAATTACTTCCTTGGGATTTACAGATACGGAAGCTGATTTTTACGAAAAAGAACTGGATCAGGGCAAAGTTCTGGTCATTGCCAAAAAAGCTTGATAACGCCAGTTGAACAGGAAAATAGACTGGCGTTAGAGCTGAAAAAGAGGATGTTGACCGCCGCACAAGTGCTTCGCGGTTCCTCCAAAAACATAGATAAGGAATGGGGCGAGAGCCTCATTCCTTATCTATGTTTTTGGAATGCCTTCTTATGGAAAGCTAATTCATGTCTATAAGGGTGTTGCCGCTTAAACAGGTATAGTATAATACATGGGCTACAGATAAGGAGAGAGAAATGAGAATCCTAATTGTTGACGATAATCCGACCAATGTCATTATTATTCGTGAAATATTAAAGAAAGAAAATTATAGGGATGTTATCTCTGCCAGCTCAGCCGCAGAAATGTTGGAGCATTTGGGGATCGGCGACCGTACCATTAGTCTGCGCCCCCGACCTTCCGATATTGATTTGGTTCTGCTGGATATGATGATGCCTGAAATGGATGGTATCGAAGCTTGCAGCATCGTGCAGGAGTACGAGCATTTGAAAGATATACCCATCATCATGGTAACTGCTGTAGGCGATTCCAAGAAACTGGCAGAGGCGCTGGACGTGGGGGCCGTCGATTATGTCACCAAGCCTATTAATAAGGTAGAATTAATGGCCAGAATACGGCTTGCCTTGCGTCTTAAACAGGAAAAGGACTGGCATAAAGACCGGGACCAGCGGATTCAGGACGAACTGAAGCTGGCCGCGATGGTACAGCAGGCGGTGCTTAGTCCTGCCATCCAAGATCCTGTACTGCAAGTCAATGCACTGTATCAGCCTTCCTTTGAACTGGCGGGAGACTTATATTCCTGGTATCCGCTCGGGGAAGGGAGATATGCGATCATTTTGCTGGATATGATGGGTCATGGCATCTCTTCTTCACTGTTCTGCATGTTCATTGCATCTGTGCTCAAGGATACCGTGACCACCTACGTAGAGCCGGAAAAGGTGATTCAGGAGCTGAATCGTCGCTTTAACCAACTGGATTTGGGCAAGCAACTCGTACAGTATTATTTTACGGCGATTTATATGGTCATTGATACCCGTTCTCGGCGGATTGATTATGTGAATGCAGGGCATCCGCCCGGCTTATTGTTCAGTCAGGATGGCAGCATCACCAAATTTGACCGTGCATGCAGTCCAGTAGGTTTGTTTGATAAAATTGATGCGGAAATGCACACGATCCATTATGAAGGAACGGGGCACATCGCTTTGTATACGGATGGCTTGCTGGAGGCTGTAGAGGGCGAATATGAAGAGCAACTGGAGTATTTGACCGCATGTCTGCGCAAGCATGAGGAATGGAATGAAGAAGCGATGCTGGATGCTTTTTTTCGTAAAGAGGCACCGAAGGATCGCGATGATGATAAGTGCCTGATCTGGATTGCATTGAAAGAGGGAGAGAGCTTGCATGAAAATCAGAAATAAACTGCTGATCGGCTTTGGATCGCTTATGGCGATCCTCCTTGTGCTGACGCTAATCAGCTATGATCGAATGGGGAGCCTGAATGAGCAGTTGAACCAGGTTTATCAGGACCGATATATGAAGGTACGGAAAACAACGGCTATTCGCGGTCAGGTGAATGATATGGCCAAAGTTATGGCCAACCTGATCTTGAATCCAGGGTCCTCCGTCAGTGAGGCCAAAGGCGAGCTCGATGATATATCTGCTTCTGGAGCGAAAGTGCTGGCAAGTCTGCAAAACAGTTCCGGTACCAGCGAAGAACAGCAGCAAGTCGATCGGGTAGCTGTCGCATGGAAAGAATTTTTAAGCTACGAAGAGAGGCTCGTTTCCTTATTGGGGCAAGATCGCATTGATGAGGCGAATGCTTTCCGCAATAGCACAGGTTTGCCTGCTCAAGAGGAGGCGATGGACAGCATTAATGACCTGGCCGTTTTTCAGGATCGGGAAATAGATAGCGACATGATGCAAGCCAATCAGGCTTATCAGGAATCCGTGCAGATTACCACGATTCTGATGGTCGCCGGGCTGCTTATGGGGTTATTGGTTATCTTGTGGGTGCTCCCGAGTATTGCCAAAGGTCTAAATATCGTTAACCTCATGATCAACGGCTTTGGCAAAGGAAAATACAGGGCGATCAGCCGCATGAGTGTCGCTTCCAAGGACGAAATCGGGGAGGTTGCCCGCGTATTTCAACAAATGGCTGGAGACCTGGAGGAAAAACGCAAATTTGAGCATTCCGTTCTTCAGACGCAGAAGGATCAAACCTGGCTTAATGCCAACACGGCACGAGTAACAGAGCTGTTCCGAGGCGTGAATTCACTGGAGCAGGTCGCACAGATGTTTATCAGTGAGTTTACGCCCATTTTGGGAGGCAGCTACGGAGCGATTTATTTGCAAGGCAAGGAAGTGGAGGATGCCCAATTTAAGCTGTACGGCTCCTATGCGAAGGAGTCTGGTGAAGATTCGATCAAGGACGTTATCCATGTTGGCGAAGGCTTGCTTGGACAAAGTGTTCAGGATCGTAAGCCGATCCTGATTACAGAAGCTCCTGATGGGTACTTGTCCATCGGCTCCGCATTGGGGGCGAGTAAGCCGGTGGGAATTATGATTTTTCCTATATTGTTCGAGGACGATTGTATCGGTGCTGTGGAAGTAGCGTCGCTGGACCGCTTTAGTGATCTGGAAACGAAGCTATTTGCTCAATTAGTCGAGAGCTTGGGGATTATTTTGAACAACATCAAGGGACGGATGCGGGTAGAGCAATTGCTGCGCGAATCCCAGGCACTTACTGAGGAATTGCAATGCCAGTCCGAGGAGCTACAAACTCAGCAAGAGGAACTCAAGCGCTCCAACGAAAATTTGGAGGGGCAAACAGAGGAGCTCAAGCGTTCAGAGGAATTGTTACAGCGTCAGCAGGAGGAACTGGAGCATTTTAACACCGAACTGATAGCCAAGACGAGAGCGCTGGAAGAGCAGGTTCGGGAAGGGGAAGAAAAGAACGACGAGATCGAACGTGCGCGTGCTCAGTTGGAGCAGCAGGCGATGCAGTTGGGCATCACGAGCAAATACAAATCCGAGTTTTTGGCGAATATGTCGCATGAACTGCGTACTCCGCTGAATAGCTTGCTCATTCTTTCCCAGCTTCTGTCTGAGAACAAGGACGGCAATCTTAAGCCCAAGCAGGTTGAATATGCACAGACCATTTATATGTCAGGCGCAGATTTACTGAAAATGATTGATGAAATTCTGGATTTATCCAAAGTGGACGCCGGGAAAATGGATATTAACCATGAAGCCGTCAATCTGAAAGAACTGGAGATGTTTGTGGAGCAAAATTTTGCTCCAATCGCAGCCAAGCGTGAACTTCAACTTCATACCGAGATAGAAGAAAACTTGCCGGAAGCCATTATCAGTGACGGGTATCGTCTTAAACAAATTTTACGCAATTTATTGTCCAATGCATTCAAGTTTACGACAGAGGGATCTGTTCGTTTTAGTGTTTCAAGGGCAACTGGTGACCAGCTTCCCGGCTTTCTAAATCCGCATAAATCCTATCTGGCCTTGTCTGTACATGATACGGGCATCGGCATTGCTTCGGATAAAACGGATCTCATTTTTGAGGCTTTCCAGCAGGTAGATGGAACAACCAGCCGTAAATACGGTGGAACCGGACTTGGCTTGTCGATCAGCCGCGAGCTTTCAAGATTACTGGGCGGTGTCATTACAGTAGAATCCGAGCAGGGGCAGGGCAGTTGCTTCACGTTGTATCTGCCGGAACAAACGCAAACAACAGAGGGTGCGGAACTGGATATTGGTGGTGTGGCAGCATCCGCAGAGTCGAATTCTCCTATGCTTGTTCCCGCTGAGCAGTTGCCTATGTATCAGATGCCTTCAAAGGAAAAATTGGAGAACATCGTGCACCCGGGCGACGACCGGAACGAGATTGCCTCGAAGGATAAGGTATTACTGATCATAGAGGATGATGTTAAATTCGCTAAAATCCTGTACGATATGGCTCGTAGCCGTGACTTTAAGGCACTTATCGCTCTACAGGGAGACGATGGGCTGGACATGGCCAGATCCTATTTGCCGGACGCCATTATTCTGGATATTCAATTGCCTGTTATGGATGGCTGGTCCATTTTGGGCGAGCTGAAAGGAAATTCATCTACGCGGCATATTCCGGTACATGTTATTTCGGTCATCGACGATGTGAAGCAAGGCTTGTTGATGGGTGCGATTGCCTATCTCAAAAAGCCATCTTCAAAGGAAAGTCTGGATAAGGCATTTTCACATATTAAATCATATACAGATAAAATGGTGAAACGTCTTCTCGTGGTCGAGGACGACGAGAATCAACGTAAATCCATTATTGAGCTGATTGACCATGACGATGTTGCTATTACGGCGGTGTCCACCGGGCAAGAAGCACTGAATGAGCTGGGGGTACAGCGATATGACTGTATGGTGCTGGATCTTATGCTTAACGATATGACAGGCTTTGAATTGCTCGACCGCATTCGGGACAATGAGGAACTGACCGATCTGCCGATTATTATTTATACGGGTAAAGACCTGGACAGCAAAGAAGAAACGCAACTGCGCAAATTTGCGGAGTCCATTATTATTAAGGATGTCAAATCGCCCGAACGGCTTTTGGATGAAACGACCCTGTTCCTGCATCGTGTCGAAGCGAATCTCCCTGAGGACAAACGTGAAATTTTGCAGAAGCTATATAACAAGGAAGAATTGTTTGAAGGTAAAAAAATATTGTTGGTGGATGATGATATCCGGAACGTATTCGCCCTGTCCAGTGTGTTGGAAAGCTACCGCATGGAGGTTACCTTTGCGGAAAATGGTAGAGAAGCGCTGGAAATGCTGGAACAGACACCTGATTTTGATCTGGTGCTGATGGATATGATGATGCCGGAAATGGACGGATATGAAGCCATGCGGCGAATTCGGCTGATGCCGCAATTCGAGAAGCTGCCTATTATTGCCCTCACAGCCAAGGCTATGAAGGATGATCGTTCCAAGTGTATTGAGGCAGGCGCTTCCGATTATGTGAAGAAGCCGATTCAAACCGAACAGCTTTTGTCATTAATGCGGGTATGGCTGTATTCGTAGCCCGAAAAAATGGGTAATATAAATCAACACATGATTGGAGCGGTACTGGTAAAACCTATTCAGGAATTGGAGAGAGATTATGACATCAAAGGATACGGCGGATAATGCTGCTATTGAACTGAAATCGAATGAAACGGAGCGGGAAATGATTGAGATTGAGCTGTTGCTGGAAGGCATTCATCGGCTGTACGGCTACGATTTTCGTAACTACGCTCTGCCTTCGATCAAGCGGCGTATTTATTATCATGCACAGTCCGAGAATGTTAGCACGATATCAGGGCTTCTGGAGAAGGTGCTGCATGATCGCAGCGCCTTCGACAGACTGGTGCAAAGCCTTTCGATTCCAGTGACTGAGATGTTCCGTGATCCTGAGCTGTTTCTGAATTTCAGGCGGAAAATAATACCGATTTTACGGACATATCCGTATATTCGAATATGGCATGCAGGTTGCTCGACAGGTGAGGAAGTATACTCCATGGCGATCATGTTGCATGAGGAAGGCTTATATGATAAAGCCCGTATTTATGCGACGGATATGAATAACCTGTCTTTACAGCAGGCGAAGGAAGGCGTATACGGGATTGATCGAATGAAGCTGTATACCAGAAATTATTTGGAGTCAGGAGGTACGCAATCGTTCTCCGAATATTACACAGCCAAGTATAATTCAGTGATGTTTCATCCTTTTTTAAGTAAAAACATTATTTTTGCGGAGCACAACTTGGCGACAGACCGGTCCTTTAACGAGTTCAACGTTATTTTTTGCCGGAATGTCATGATTTATTTTAACGATGAACTTCGCAACCATGTACACGGGTTGTTTTATGATAGCTTGAGCCATTTTGGCGTATTGGTGCTTGGGGCTAAGGAATCCATACATTTTACCGATTATAGTGATTCCTACGAGTCGCTGGACCGGATAGAAAAAATATATCGGAAGATTAAATAGAGGTGCTTAGGAGGATCCCATGGGGCTTCATGAACCGATTCATATACTGCTGGTAGATGACAGACCTGAGAACCTGCTCGCTCTTGAAGCGGTGCTGGAGAGTGAACAATATAATTTGGTAAAGGCAACATCCGGGGAAGAAGCACTGCGATGTCTGTTAAAAGATGAATTCGCACTGGTAGTCCTTGATGTGCAAATGCCGGGTATGGATGGAATTGAGACTGCAAAGCTGATTAAGGCCAGAGAGAAGACGAAAGATATTCCGATCATCTTCATTTCCGCTAACAGTAAGGAAGCGGAGCATTTGTTTGCCGGTTATTCAGCGGGTGGTATTGATTATATGGTGAAGCCATTCATCCCTCAAATTCTCAAGTCCAAAATTGAAGGCTTTGTGCAAATGTATCTGACCAACAAACGCCTGAAAACACAGTCCATGCTGCTTCATCAGAAGACGCATGAGCTGGAGAAGATGAATAGCGAACTGATTGCCGCCAAGGAGGCAGCCGAAATCGCAGCCAATGCCAAAACGGAGTTCCTGGCTATGATGAGCCATGAAATTCGGACACCTATGAATGGTGTGATTGGCATGATTGACCTGTTGATGGAAACAGAGCTGCAAAGCGATCAGCAGGAATATGCCGATATCATCCGCCGCAGTGCAGATGCGCTCGTAGCGGTCATTAACGATATTCTGGATTTTACCAAGCTGGAGTCAGGAAAAATGGAGATAGAGGAATATCCGTTTGATCTGGTTTCCTGTATCAAGGAAGTTTTCAGCCTGTTTACGGTGGAAGTAAATCGAAAGAATCTGAAGATGGATTATTTTCTGGATGAGCAGCTACCGCCAGTGTTATACGGTGATATGGGAAGACTGCGTCAGGTTCTCATTAATCTGGTATCCAATGCCGTCAAATTTACAGATCGTGGTGGTGTATATGTCTTCGCATCGGTCAAAGAGCGTAGCGACGAAGGACTTACCGTTGAATTTTCCGTGAAGGATACAGGCATTGGTATTGAGCCCGCCAAGGTTGGAAGGCTGTTTCAGCCCTTTTCCCAGCTTGATTCTTCGATGACGCGCAAATATGGTGGAACTGGTTTGGGACTCGCTATTTGCAAAACATTGGTGAACATAATGGGCGGCGATATCCGTGTGGATACAAGTGGAGAGCAGGGGGTAACATTCCATTTTACAACGAAGCTTGGCTTTGCTCAGGAAAATGAACTGGAGGGAGAATCCGGTCACGAATGGGAAATTCCCCATCAGAACTCCTCAAGCCGTAAACCTGTACTGGTCGTGGATGACCATCCGATCAACCAGAAGCTGATGGTCAATATACTGGATAAGCTCGGTTTGGCTTCGGATGTGGCAGCAGACGGGCAACAGGCGCTTGATATGGTCATGGCTAACCAGGATTATGACTATATCTTCATGGACCTGCAAATGCCTGTGATGGACGGATTAGAGTGTACGGGCAAGGTGCGTGAACAATTGGCGGGAAGGTCACAGCCTGCTATTATCGCCATGACAGCGAATGTGATGGATGGTATTCAGCCCCGATGTATTGAAGCCGGAATGAACGATTATATTAGCAAGCCCGTGAAGATCAGCAGTGTAAAACAGGCTCTACTGCGGCATTCTCCGGATCATTTTCCAATGCAATCAGGCAAAGACCAAATTCACGAGGCGTAGCCTGATGCGTAGATGGTGATATTTGGAAGGTGCAGAAAGCATCATACGGTGATTCAAGCGATCGTATAATGGGTTAGTATGTAAGGAAATCTTTTTTCGGGAGAGTAGGCCTATGAATACTAATAAAAATGAGAAGTTCAATGCGATTACAGAAACAAGTGATGGAGTAAATACCGTGTACCTTAGCGGAGAGCTGGATCTTTCGGTGGCACCTGATTTTCGTCTGGTGATGGAGCCTTTGGTGGGGGAATCCGGCCAGGACTTGATTATTAACTTAAAAGAGCTTAAATACATTGACAGTACAGGTATCGGTATTTTGTTATCTATTTTGAAGGCAAGGCATGGGATGGAGTCCCGGTTTGCCGTTCAGGAGGTACCACCTCAAATTCAAAAACTGTTCGATATGACCGGTATTGCCAAATTCTTTGTCCCCCAGGAGAATTCCCAATAGGAAAGGAAAGAAAAAGAAATGAATGCTCAAATTCAAAAAGTAGTTCTTAATTTGCCGGCAACTGCTGACTTTGTCGATATTGTAAGATTAAATTTGTACGGAATTGCCGCGAAAATGGGATTCTCTTACGAGGATATAGAAGACATGAAAGTGGCTGTATCTGAAGCCTGTAATAACTCTGTTCTTTATGCTTACGGTCATGAAGGTGGAGTGGTGGAAGTAACGTTCGAATTTGACGAAGCTTCGTTGTCCATCCGTGTCAAAGATGAAGGGGAGAGCTTTGAACGAATGGAGAACCCGTCCCGACTTGCATCCTTGCATGACAAAGAGCTGAATGATGCGCAGGTAGGCGGACTGGGATTCTATCTCATGCAGGCGCTTATGGACGATGTCCATATCTTGAATGAGAGTGGAAAAGGCACGGAAGTCATGCTTGTCAAGCGTCTGGTCAGAAGCGAGGAAAAAGTATGAATGAAAAGGTAACTCCCCCGGAGTCGATGGATGAAGCCGTTGGTCTAATCTGGGAGTACCAGCAAACCAAAGATAACGAGATTGCTACCGTGCTGATCCGCAAGTATGAGCCAATGGTCAAGATGGCTGCCGGGAAAATCTCCCGTAACCGCCCGGACTTATACGAGGATTTATACCAAACCGGTCAGATGGCTTTGATACGTCTGCTTCAGCAATACGATATCAGCTTGGGAATCCCCTTTGAACCGTATGCTATGAAAAGTATGCTGGGACATATGAAAAATTATTTACGCGACAAATCCTGGTACATTCAGGTTCCTCGCCGCATCAAGGAAAAGGGTGCGCTCGTTCAGCATGCCATCGACGAACTAACCGTTAAACTGGAACGTTCGCCGAATGTGAACGAGATTGCGGAGTATTTGGACCTTACCGTAGAGGAAACGATCGAAGTGCTCGCAGGTCGTGAGTGCTACCATTATGTGTCACTGGATTCCCCTTTATCCCAGGAGGAGAGTGCGGCTACGTTAGGCGAGCTTATCAGCTCAGATGCCAACGACTACGACACTGTGGAAAAACGAATGGATTTACAGCAAGCCCTAAGCCAACTGAAAGAGCAGGAACAGAAGGTGCTTCTTCTGGCATTTCAGGATGGTCAATCTCAACGTGCGATTGCGCAGACCTTGGGCGTATCGCAGATGAGTGTATCCCGCATCCAGAAGCGGGCAACCGAGAAGCTGAAACAAATCATGTCTAATTCTTCTATCTCATGATAGGAAGACGGCCTTCATGGTTTCGATTACTGGACGTCACATAGTAAGGACACGCCATTCCATCAGGGAAGCGTGTCCTTTTTTAAAGCGGAAAAGGAGGGGGAGGAAGGATGAAATCCACGACAGCATTTGAACAGATTTCCTCCTTTCGCGGAGGATGGGAATGGTGGGACATCAGCGCTACAGGCTGGCAGTCCCCCGTCATACAAGAGCTAAAGGATAAGCTCCCGGACGCTCGGGAATGGCTGGACAAAGTAGAGGATATCCCGTCCAGTTTTATTTCTGTACGCTTTCCGGATGGCGATCAACCTTTGATATGTGGCTCGCTAATCTATTCCATTCAGGAGGAAATCAACAGTCAACGCGATTGTAACAAGTTCTATTTTCTCGTGCTGGACCAGAAATTAGTAACCTTAAACCTGGATCAGAATACCCGCGAAATCATGCACACGGTTGAACGTCAAAAAATGCTTGACCGATGTGAAAGTGCGGCTGATGGAATGTTTGTGCTGGCGAGGGCCGTTCTTCATTATTTTCATACGGGAATGGACAAATTCGAGATTAACCTCAGAAAACTGGAAGAGGGTATGGAGAAAAGAAATGCCCGTACGCTGATGGATTCTATATTGAATGCGCGTTTTGAGCTGCTGTATTGGAGCAATATGTTCATTCCTTTTTCAGAGCTGGTGACGGCTTCCCGGGAGGCGTATCTTGATGAACTGGAGGACAATCGCTTTTTTAAGCAACTGCTTCACCGTGTCAATCGAATGGAAGGGCTGTTCCGGCATTATGAAAAGGAAATTGACACGCTGATCTCCATTGACGATGCGATTTCTGCATTTAGGGGAACTGAGATTACGAAGACGCTCACCATTGTAACGGCTGTATTTACCCCAGCCACTGTAGTGGGCGCCATTTGGGGCATGAACTTCGAGAATCTGCCCTGGATCAAAACAGGCTGGGGTTTTACGGCTGTGATTGCAGCGACCCTGTTAAGTATGGTGGGGATGTACGGCTGGCTGATGATGAAGGGATGGACAGGAGATTTGCTGAAAGCTAACAAGCGCAACAAGCTCTAGCGCAGTCATCCAAAATGTACAGATCAAAACGATCCATGGTAATGGGTTGCGTGTACGCACGAACCTCCGGTTACTATGGATCGTTTGCTGTCTAATTTCCGCCTTGGCTCATTTTGATATAGCTTAGCAGCTCGGCAATGAAATCTCCGATGATCGGAAGATTTAGTTGTACAAGGAAGCTGAGCAGCCAAGCGAGCAGCGCGAGTATGACGACCGTACCCAGCGTAAGACCAAGACCCCTTGCAATGCCTGCGGTCAGGTTACTGATGATTCTTTTTTTGGGATTGGAATAGGTCTCCAGTACATCGCGAAATTCTACTTTTTCCAGCATGTCGGCTATTTGTTCTAAGCGCTTATTAAGCCGCTTCACTTCATGACGCAGTTCAAAAGGGTGCTCATTCACGTCAAAATCCTTGGATTCATCCTGACCCTGCCGGGGATGAAAGGTCCGTTTGTTGTTTACGCTAAGGTCATCTCCATACGAGTTTGGCTTGCTCATCGTCATCCCTGCCTTTCTGTCATCTAAAAAACAGCCAGCTTCGTGCGTGCTGGCTGTTCAGTGTTTTTAGGTCTATTCTTGTTGTACACAGAATTCCCTGACATTAGGAAGTGGCGTTTAATTGTTTTTGCGTTTCCTTGGCAGCTTGGGCCGTTGCATCCATAATTTCTTGATCAGCCTTGACTGCTTCATCAGCAACATCGGCAGAAGCTCTGGCTACGCTGGATAAAATAATGTCTTTGCTACCTGATACGGTTTTAGCTACATCTTCTGTTTTGTTGGAAACCGTTTTGGCCAAATCCGTTGCTTTGCTGCTGACTACGGATGCAACGTCTTTTGTTTTATCGGCAACAACTGTAATTTTATCAGACAAATCGCTGCGCAAATCGCGGCCTGGTTTCGGCGCGAACAGCAGGGCTGCCGCAGCACCAATCAAACCTCCGATGAATAAACCCTTTGCAAAGCTTGAAGTATTACCTACCGTATCTTGATTATCAATGTTACTCATGTCATATCACTCCTCTTATAGAATAAAAAAAATATATAAATGTTAGGTAGCCCTTCTTAAAAGCCTGGACACAAGTCCGAGCAGGAACACAAATAATGCGGTTCCAAGTATGGCCGGAATGACTGCAAAATCACCGATGACCGGACCCCAGTTTCCCAGCAGCGTGGCACCAAGCCAAGCTCCTACAAATCCGGCGATCATAGAGCCTGCGATACCCCCAGGCATTTCATGGCCAGCGAGCGCGTCGCCAATCAATCCGATAATAATAGCCATTACAATACTTAATACAATTCCCCACACAAGGATCGCCCCCTTAATCTTCAGTTTAGCAGAAACGTCTGTCTAACAGAATCATAACGCTTTTTGTGAGTAGTGAGTTTAAAGTGCTGCGTTGTGTTGCTTACTTCGTATATAAACGCTGTAACTCCGTGTGAAACAAAAAAACGTCTCAAGCCACTTACGAACCGGGAGTCGATGAAAACAAAGAACACGGCAGATATGCTCGCCGATAGATAACAGGAACGGTAAACACCAGCCAAATGATTCCGGCGATATAACCACCCACGATGTCAGTTGGAAAGTGAACCCCCAGATAGACCCGGCTTAGCCCAATCAGGAGAATCAAAAGTGCGCCAAGAACGCAGGGAAGGAAGATAGAGCGCTCATGAATTTTTCGTTCTATCGCCCAAATGGCAAAAACCATGCCGTAAAATCCCATGGAAATCATGGCGTGCCCGCTGGGAAAACTATAGCCGCCGACTTCTACCAAATGCTGAAGTGCTGGGCGCTGCCGTTGCAAAACTTCTTTTATGAGCGTGTTCAACACCCACATCGCCGTAAAGCTGCTTATTACTGCAAAGGCATAAGCTCTCGAACGGAGATATACCCAGCACAAGGTGGCAATACCCAGGGCTGTGAGTAATGAGACACGGAAGGAACCGAAAGACGTAATGAATACAGCGACAGGCAGGAGCTTGTGATGAGCCGCTGTTGTGTCTGGAAAGATTGCAGCCTGAATGCGTTCATCCCAATATAGAAAAGGAGCTGTACCAATCCATCGAACAGTGTAGGCAATAAGAAGCAAAACGCCAATCATGACGATGGACGCGTACAGACTGCGACGTAAATAATATGAAAAAAAATGGAATGTGTGGGGTTCTTGGGACCACATATGTAGAGAATCTCCTCCTTATGGCTTTGTGCATCGATTTATCTTTTCGTACTATAAACTTAACCAATATTGAACCTGAGAGCAAAACCTGACCGGAACACCGCTCTGATTGACCCTTATAAGCTAAGGGTAAAAGGATCGTATCACAGCGTTTGCAATGCCGGGCCGTAAGTGGCTCAGGAAAAATGAAGTAAGGGCTGCTTTGCGGAACTATAATCCATGGAGGTGTTAGATATGATTAAAATAGTGACATCGGCAGAGAGGCATACCTCAAATAAAGGGTGGATTCATAGTGAGTTTAGCTTGTCTAAATCACTTACAGCCCGCCGTATCTGGATCAGGACTTGGAGGAACGCTGTCCATCGCTCAGGATGTAAATCTGTATCTCAGCAGACTGGAAAAAGGTCAACAGCTTGATTATCCGCAGCAGGAGGAACGGCGAACTCATATTTACGTTGTTAGTGGTCATGTGGAGGTTACTTACCAGGATGGCAATTTTCAGTTGGGACCCGGTGATGCCGCACGAATCCACAAAAGCTGTCATTTAAAATTACAAGCTACAGGGAATGAGGATGTGTCTGAACTGGTGTTGGCGGATTTACCTTAAAGACATCTGCGAAGAAACGCATAAGGAGATGGATAAAAATAAAGCTCGTATCCCGTTACGCGTCTGTTAATGCGAACGGAGATACGAGCTTTATTTACGGGAGGCACTACCATGAACAGTGTCACCCAAGATGATAGGCTGTAAGTAAGCTAAACGATGTGCATCCGTCTTCTGATCAGGAGGGGTTACGTAATCTGCCCAGCTCGGATACGATGGCCTCGACTTCTGAAATACTCAGATTAGGCTTGTTTATCACCATATCATAGACATCACGGAGATCCTCGTATTGCTCCAGAGAGAAAGCGGAGGACTGCATTGCAGCGCCACTCGCCATACGAAGCTTGGTTTTGATGCTTTCAATCATATGTTCAATGTTGGCATGAGACGGTACAGACAAATCCATCGTTAATGTTCCATCCTTTCATATCAGGGGAAGTTGCCTGTATTGTACCATGTTTTTGTTGTAGAATGTACTGAAAGTCAGATTATCGGTCAACGGCCGGATCAAGGAGGATGGACGAAGGTGTCTTTGTATAATCGGGCTTCCGTATCTGGGCGCTCTCCTTTAGACAGTAATGCGGAAAAAACAGATCGCAAAGGGCTCGTACCGTTTTTTCGGGAAATTCATTCTCTTCATGAGGTGAATAAGCTGACCTTTGTTTGTATCGGCACGGATCGATCGTCAGGCGATTCACTGGGACCGCTGGTCGGCACCATGCTTATGGAACAGGGCTTTCCACATGTAATCGGCACCATGACTGAGCCGTGCGACGCGGATCATCTGGTTTCGTATTTGAAGCGTATTCCCCAGGACCATCATGTGATTGCCATCGACGCTTGTCTGGGGCAGCAAGGCTCGGCGGGGATGTTTCTGGTTGCCCGTGAGCCGCTGACTCCGGCGCGTTCGGTCGGACTGGCGCTGCCGTCTGTCGGAGATTACAGCGTCGCTGCCATTGTGAACGAGCGCAGTCCCAAACCCTACTGGACATTGCAAATGACATCACTGCATCTCGTCATGACGATGGCTACACATATAGCCCATGCTGCGTCTTGCGGGTTTGGCTTAAGAGCAGATTCGCAAGAATTTCCAGAGAGCTACCGTTTCAGATATTGATGGTCTGCTTAATAATATACATCAGCATGTTCAAATCATAATATATTCGCTCCAATAGATTATATACAGAGAAAGAAGGGTTCCACATGGAAAAGGTACTATGTGAAGGAACGACAATCTGCTATGCCGAACAGGGAAAAGGAGAGCCCATCATCCTGCTGCACGGATTTTGTGGAAGCTCTTCCTATTGGGATGAGGTTGTTCCATTGCTGTCCCAAAGCTATCGCTGCATTGTTCCGGACTTGCGTGGTCATGGACGTAGCGATGCTCCGCTTGGAGCCTACACGATTGATCAAATGGCGAATGATGTGCTTAAGCTTCAAGAACAACTGGACATTCCACAGGCTGCCTGGTTCGGTCATTCCCTCGGGGGCTATTTGACGCTTTCTGCGGTACAGCGCCATCCCGAGCGACTTACAGCCTTCGGGCTGATTCACTCCACCGCCTATGCGGATACAGAGGAAGGAAAAGAAAAACGGAACAAGGCCGTATCCACCATTCAAACAGAGGGAATCACCGCATTTGTAGATGGACTCGTTCCCGGACTTTTTGCTCCAGAACATGTAGAATCCTTGTCGGATCAGGTGCTCAAGGTCAAAGAAATCGGTTATAAAACGCCGCCACAAGGAGCCGTAGGCACATCTTTGGCGATGCGTGAGCGTTCTGACCGCCGTGACGTGCTGTCGGCATCCACCTTGCCCACTCTGTTAGTGGCGGGAGAGCAGGATCAGGCGGTTCCGCCCGCCCGGACATTTACGACAGATCGGGCCGGAGTCACTCAGGTCACAATACCTGAAGCTGGTCATATGAGTCTGTTCGAAGCGCCGGAACAACTGGCACATGCCATCTTGGCATTTTTACAACAAAACATCCAGCAGTAAACTTGAACAACAAAGCCAAAAAACCGGAACCATCTGGTACCAATACAGAGGGGGGGCGGTTTTTTGGCGTTTTAAATTGATTTTGATTGTTACCAAACGTTTTCCGTCTTGACCGAGCCATTTGGCTTTTGCACAAGGATGACTTACAATCAGAAGTGAAATAGTTCCTGGTTGTCGAGGCATCGGGATGGAAAGAAGGGAACGGCTTGCTCAGAAAAGATTATTTGCTCAGTATGATGGAAGAAATGACATCGGCAGTAGCATCGGTGCTTGGTCTAAGGCGTGAAAATAAACACGTCGAAGCGCTGAAACAACTGGATGACCTGCTTAACAAGCAGTTTCGCCTTCGTTCAGATTTGCTCAGACGATTGCCGCCGGAACAAATTATAGAGCTTTTCCGACTGGGCCCCGGTATTGAAGCGGACAAGCTTCAGCAGGTGGCTCGCATTTTGGAAGAAGAAGCCGCTATTTACCTGGAAACCGACAGAACAGACGAGGGCATACGAATCTTGATAAAATCCCTTCATCTATATTTGTACAGTGATGTGAATGGTGCGACCCGTGACCTTCAGGTTCTGCCTGAGCGAATTGCGTGTATCGTCAATTTGGTTCAGGAATATGAGCTGCCAGCCGACACAAGCAAGCTGCTGGTTGTCTATTACGAACGAGAGGACAGACTGGACGAGGCCGCTGATGTTTGGTTCGGACTGTCATGGGAGCAGCCGGAGCTGCTGCCGGATGCGGAGGCATTTTATACTCAATTGCTGGATAAGACTGATGCGGAGCTGCAACGGGGTGGACTTTCACGCCGGGAAGTAACCGAAGGTCTGGTCGAGATTACCCAACTACATGGAAGAAAGTGAGATGTACCTTTTGGATTCACTGCGTGAACTTATATACCAACTAACTACAGGAGGATCCCTCATAACTGCGACGCTGAGTCAGCTTCGCAAACGGGAGGATGCTTCCTTTACTAAAGTGCTAATCAAGCCTGTGGAATTGAAGAACAAACTGCATTACCAGTTTGCTTTTCATTACAGCAACAAGGTCATTCATGAAAACCTGACCCCTGATGAAGCTAACGAGCGCATGACTACCTTGTTTGAGGATACGTTCCGTCAAGGGCTCTTGTGTGCGAAGAATGCGGACTATCAGGTGCTGATCAGTAAAAAATATAAAGTGTCCATTTTGACTAAATCACCGAGCAAAAGCTCAGCCGACCTGTCACATAACCGCAAAAAGCAATACGTGCTGGAAGAAGGTGAACGGATTCCTTTTCTGATTGAACTGGGGATCATGAATGAGGACGGCAAGGTACTGGCCCGCAAGTATGATAAGTTCCGCCAAATCAACCGTTTTCTCGAAATGGTGCAGGATGTACTGCCTAACCTTCCCGTAGGCCGTCCGTTAACCATTGTGGATTTTGGCTGCGGTAAATCATATTTGACCTTTGCGCTGTATCATTATTTGGCAGTACAGCAAAAACGACCTTTGCAGATCGTGGGTCTAGATTTGAAGGCAGATGTTATTGAAACCTGTAATCTTCTGGCTCAAAAGCTGCAATACCGCCAATTGGAGTTTTTGGTCGGTGATATTGCGGACTATAACGAGCTGGAGCAGGTGGATATGGTTGTGACTTTGCATGCCTGTGATACCGCAACGGATGCCGCGTTGGAGAAGGCAGTTCGTTGGGATGCATCTGTCATTTTGTCCGTTCCGTGCTGCCAGCATGAGCTGTTCAGCCAGCTGGAAAATCCGGTGCTGGAGCCGCTGCTTTCCCATGGTATTTTGAAGGAGCGCTTTTCAGCGCTGGCAACAGACGGTATCCGAGCCAAGCTGCTGGACATGATGGGATACCGGACACAGTTGCTGGAATTTATCGACATGGAGCATACGCCTAAAAATATTTTGATCCGTGCCGTCAAAGGCCAAGCAGGGGAACGTTCTGTTTTATGGCGTGAATACACGGCATTTCGGGATTTTATTCATGCTGATCCTTATTTGGAGCGTGCTTGTGCGGATTTGCTTCCCGAGGGAGCAGGGCAGACGAAGAAACAGGGATAGAAATAAGTAAAAGTGGGGCCACTGCGGGGTGGCTCCACTTTTTTTGTAAATCACAGTTTACAGTTCCCGTTACAGGTTGCTTCCCTGCTTCGCATACCCTTGGATGCGCAGAACTATCCGCCATAGGCACTTCTAAAGGCAGTGCACAAAACGGCGCGATCAACCTTCCACAATGCCGCGAGTTCCTCACTGACATCCTCATCCCACCAGTCGCACAGTAGTCTGCGGTTGCTGTGGTTTTCGGCGATCCAGATGAGGTGTCCGGCGACCTTGCGGCAGTACAGCTCCTCGCCCTGCTTGACCAGATCGGGAGCAATGTGAACGGGCAGACGCTTGCAGGTTCGGTACAACTCTTTGCTGCATGCACGTCGGATACCGCGAGCCGTGGGTAAACGGGATTGTGAATTGTCATGTTTGGGGAATTTGCCGGGAGGCATATTGTACCCCCTCCTCTCTCTCACAACTTATGCGGGCAGAGGAGCTGGGGTCACTGAACTCCCTGTTTGAGTGAAGTGGCGACTTGTTCTGCCCCTGTGATACACTAATGGAAATAGAGAAACAGGCAGGGAGTGGGAAGATAATTGGACCATATATCTAGTATCATTAATTATTTGTTTGAGATCATTCGTAGTCTTGGGTATTTTGGTATTATGCTAGGCTTGATGGTTGAGGTCATTCCAAGTGAAATTGTCCTCGCTTATGGTGGCTTTTTAGTGTCTTCGGGTCATATTAACTTCTTTGGCGCGGTTGTTTTTGGAACTATCGGCGGGGTGCTGGCACAACTGTTTATTTACTGGATTGGACGCTATGGCGGCAGGCCGGTATTGGATAAGTACGGAAAATACATACTTATCAAGAAAAGCCATGTCGACCACGCCGAAGCCTGGTTCAACAAATACGGCACAGGGGTCATTTTCACAGCCCGCTTTATTCCTGTTGTGCGTCACGCGATCTCCATCCCTGCCGGGCTGGCTCGCATGAACGTATGGCGCTTTACTATTTTGACAACGCTAGCGATTATACCTTGGTCTGTTTTGTTTATATATTTAGGTATGCTGCTAGGAGACAAGTGGGAGCAAATTGACGAAGTGGCAGCACCTTACATCAAACCGATTTTGCTGGTTGCCCTTGCGCTCTTGATCATTTATTTTGTTATCAAATGGATTGTGTCCAAAAAGAAGAAAGGGAGTGTATAACATGAGTCGTACTAACGTGTCGCAATATTTTGGAAAAGGTCTGAGCCCCGAACAGTTTATGGAGGGGATGGAAAAGAACAAGGAAGCCTTCCGCTCCGGGTATGATCAGTTTGTGTGGAACCGTGAAGAGGACCGTGAGTATTTTGAAAGCCTGAACCATCGGGACGACCTGCGTGTACTCATTTTGGCCGCCGACTGGTGTGGAGATGTAGTTCGCAACGTGCCAGTTGTATTCCGCGCGCTGGAGAATAGCGGGATTCCGACTGAAGTATTGATTTTGGAAAATCATCAAGCGCTGATGGACGAATTCCTGACGATGGGCGGACGTGCAGTGCCGATTGTGATTTTTGCCGATACAGGGGGTCATGTACTGGGTCACTGGGGACCGCGTCCTGCACATGTCCAACAAATTATGATCGGGTTCAAACGTGAAAATCCAGATCGGGAAGCCGATGATTATCAAGAAAAAATTGCGGTGGCCCGTAAAGAAATGGCTGAGAAATATGGGGAGGGAACCGAGGTTCATCCTGTAATTGTTCAGGAATTGCGCGAGCTAATCTCGGGATTTTAAAATATGACGTTGTCTATTCGCAGCTTTAACTTGGGCCCGCTCCAAACGAATGCCTATTTGCTTAAGGGGGATGACCCGCAGCGTGCCGTTATCATTGATCCTGGCATGAATCCGGGTCCTTTACTGAGAGCCATTGAGTCACTGAAGATTGAAGCCATCTTGCTGACCCATGCTCATTTTGATCATATCGGTGGAGTGGATGAGATTCGCAAAGCGAAGGGTTGTCCGGTTTATCTGCACCCTTTGGAGCAGGACTGGCTTACATCCCCTAAATTAAACGGCTCTTTGATGTGGCCCGAGGCATCCCCGCCGATCTCGACGGAGCCTGCCGAATTTGATTTGGCGGAAGGTCAGCAATTGAACCTGATCGGGCATACGTTCAAGGTGTTCCATACACCTGGGCACTCACCCGGAAGCGTCAGCTTTTTGTGTGGTAAGGACTTGTTCTCCGGCGATGTATTATTCCGTCAGGGTGTCGGCCGCACAGACTTGACAGG
Source organism: Paenibacillus sp. 23TSA30-6 (assembly GCF_014858585.1). NCBI lineage: Bacteria > Bacillati > Bacillota > Bacilli > Caryophanales > Paenibacillaceae > Paenibacillus > Paenibacillus sp. 23TSA30-6. The sequence goes on from NZ_SLTL01000008.1 coordinate 211,428, forward strand.
TGGGCGGGAACGGGACTTGTACGATTCCATTCAGAACAAATTGTTCCCGCTTGGAGATGACATTACGGTGTATTCCGGTCACGGTCCCAAAACGTCCATCGGGTATGAGAAAGCCAACAATCCGTATATACGATAAAAAGTGATGAATGTTTTCAGCTGGGGCATAATCAAGGTTGTGACAGGTTTTGCCCCATTTCGACAACAAATTATTAATAATGTATAGACAAAGGTTTTTATTTTTGTTACCATACACATATTGAAGTTACATACTAAACTCGCGAAGCACGCAAGCTGTGGATGAATCCCGGTTTGCGTTCTTTTTTTTGCCCATTAAGAGGATAGAGAGGCATTTGGCCGTCAGATCACAAGGGGGAGCATGAATGAAAAGGAAGTATATATCTGGGTTACATCGTGAGAATGGAGATAGCCGCCATTTTTCCATAAAGACAGGAGATAGAGCTTCTGTGCAAGGTTTTGAACCGAAGGTAATAACCTGGAAAAAGGTAACAAAACAAGGCGGAACCATTGCACAGAATTGGCACACAAGGCTGAATGAGCACAGGCTGGGACGTGGAGATGGACAGTTTTGAAGATACATAGATGATATAGACAAGCTACTTTTTTTTTAGTAGACTTAGCAGATAAGTTCAGACAAACGGGGGGGCTAACGATGCATCATTTAGGAACTAGAATTATGATCGTCGCGGATGCTTTTGAGCAGAATCTTCCTGTGGGCGAACATGGTTATATCATTGCTTACGACCGTAATGCGGACAATGCTTTTGACTATGTCATTCGCGTCCCGAAGGTGAATCGCAATTTTTTCGTACCATCCGGGGACATCGAGCTGGAAGAAAGTATTTTAAAGCTGGAAGCCGAGCGGATTGAGCGTGAAGCGCTGATAGATTATGCTCTTGCTACGCATAACGAGAAGCTGTTCAGACATGTGATGAACGGTGGTCTTGATTCGGTAGAGGCTGAGGAAGAAGAAACCGCGACAGAATTGTTGTCACAGGCTGATTTTATTAGACAAGTTAATTTACGTGCTTGGATATAGGGGTCGGCTCATGCCGACTCTTTTGAAGAATATATAATTAGCACGTTCTTAGCTCCTATCGCTTTTCGAAAGAGCACCGAGAGGTGCTTTTTTTTATACATTTAGTAACATTTACCGCTCGGCTATACAGTTTGATTCTGTACCGCGTCAAAGATTGAATTGTAAAGGGTTCTATCCTATAATTAAAAACGTTATTTCAAAGTTCGGTGCAGCATTTTTGATATCAGGATTTTGCGAAATTCGATTCCAGTCGCTCCGAAGTGCAATATATAGACGAACTAAACCCTTTCGATCTATTTATTGTTCATTAGAAGTCGCTTATTGGATTTTTGTAAAATCCTCTTATACACGAGGAGGTTTTTGTATGAACATTTCCACGGAAGATGTCCGTCACGTAGCCAAGCTGTCCCGGTTGAATCTGACCGCAGCCGAGGAAGACACGATGACAGGGCAATTGAACGCCATTCTCCACTATGCGGAGAAGCTGAATGAGCTGGATACGGAACAGGTAAAACCGACCACTCATGTGCTGCACGTCAGCAATGTCATGCGAGACGACGAAGTTCGCGAAAGTTTGACACACGAGCAAGTGATGCGCAATGCACCAGAAGAAGAAGACGGACAGTTTAAAGTTCCTGCTGTTCTGGAATAGATTTCACATTTGAAAGGAGGATGCAAATTGAGCTTGTTTGATAACACATTGCCGGAAATACATAACAAGCTGCATCAAAAGGAAATTTCCGTGAGTGACCTGGTAGGACACGCTCTGGAGACGATTGGTGCGCGGGAAGACAAGATCAGGACCTATATTACGGTTGACGAGGAGCAGGCACGTGCATCCGCACGTCAGCTTGATGATCATCTGATCTCGGGAGAGGAACGCGGGCTGCTGTTTGGCCTGCCGGTCGGCATTAAGGATAACATCGTGACAGAAGGGCTGCGTACAACGTGCGGCAGTCAGTTTTTGAAGAATTTTGATCCCGTGTACGATGCAACGGTTGTCGGCAAATTGCGTGCGGCGCAAACCGTAACATTGGGCAAAATGAACATGGACGAATTCGCGATGGGCGGCTCTAACGAGAATTCCAGCTTCTTCCCGGCACGAAATCCTTGGGATCTGGAACGCGTTCCCGGAGGCTCCAGCGGCGGCTCGGCGGCGGCTGTAGCAGCGGGCGAGGCTTATTTTACCCTCGGCTCCGATACAGGCGGCTCCATTCGCCAGCCCGCTTCTTATTGCGGCGTAGTCGGCTTGAAGCCAACATATGGTCTGGTATCACGTTTTGGTTTGGTAGCCTTTGCTTCTTCTTTGGACCAAATTGGACCGATTACGAAGAATGTTCAGGATTCGGCGTACGTACTGCAAGCCATTGCAGGCTATGATCACAAGGACTCCACTTCTGCGAAGGTAGACATTCCTGATTACTTGAACGCTTTGACCGGAGATGTAAAAGGACTTCGTATTGCTGTACCCAAGGAGTATCTGGGTGAGGGCGTCGATCCACAGGTCAAGGAAAAGGTGCTGGACGCGCTGAAAACACTGGAAGGACTGGGCGCGGTATGGGAAGAGGTTTCTCTTCCACACACTGAATATGCGGTAGCCACATACTATCTGCTGGCTTCATCCGAAGCATCGTCCAATCTGGCCCGTTTTGACGGTGTACGCTATGGCGTACGTGCAGACAATCCGGACAACCTGCTGGATCTGTACCATCAGTCCCGCACGCAGGGCTTTGGCCCCGAGGTGAAGCGCCGGATTATGCTGGGTACCTATGCGCTGAGTTCCGGGTACTATGATGCTTACTACCTGAAAGCACAAAAAGTACGTACACTGATCAAACAGGATTTTGATCGTGTGTTTGAACAATATGATGTCATTATCGGACCTACTGCGCCGACAACAGCTTTTAAAATCGGTTCGCAAGTGGATGATCCATTAACGATGTATTTGAACGATATTTTGACGATTCCGGTGAGTTTGGCTGGAGTGCCGGCCATCAGCATCCCTTGTGGCCTTGCGGATGGATTGCCGGTTGGACTGCAAATTATCGGAAAAGCCTTTGACGAGTCTTCCGTGCTGCGTGTAGCACATGCCTTTGAACAAAATACCGAATTTCACAAGCAGCGTCCGCAACTGTAATTTGCCGAAAAGGAGGGAACCATTTATGTCTACAACTACATCTAAATATGAGACGGTCATCGGACTGGAAGTCCATGTGGAACTGCATACGAAGTCTAAAATATTTTGCGGATGCTCGACATCCTTCGGAGCACCGCCAAACTCGCATACATGTCCTATTTGTCTTGGGCATCCGGGGGTACTGCCGGTATTAAACCGTCAAGCCGTTGATTATGCGATGAAAGCGGCGATGGCGCTTAATTGCACGATTGCTGATGTGAGCAAGTTTGACCGCAAAAACTATTTTTACCCCGATTCACCCAAAGCTTACCAAATTTCGCAATACGATCAGCCGATTGGCGAGCATGGCTGGATTGATATTGAAGTGAACGGCGAGACAAAGCGTATCGGCATTACCCGACTGCATCTGGAAGAGGACGCAGGCAAATTAACACATGTCGATGGCGGCTATGCGTCTTTGGTTGATTTTAACCGTGTCGGTACACCGTTGGTCGAGATCGTTTCGGAACCGGAAATATCTTCACCGGAAGAAGCCAAGGCTTACCTGGAAAAAATACGTGCGATCATGCAGTATTGTGACGTATCCGATGTGAAGATGGAGGAAGGCTCGCTTCGCTGCGACGCGAACATCAGCCTTCGTCCGCATGGACAGAAAGAGCTGGGTACTAAAGCAGAGCTAAAAAACATGAACTCCTTCCGTGGCGTACAGCGCGGATTGGAATATGAGCAGTTCCGCCAGGAACAAACGCTGGAGGAAGGCGGAACGATTGTACAGGAGACACGCCGTTGGGATGAGGCCCAAGGTAAAACTCTGTCTATGCGCGGTAAGGAACAGGCGCATGACTATCGTTATTTCCCGGACCCGGATCTCGTTACGCTGCATATTGATGCAGAATGGAAAGAACGCATCCGTACTTCGATTCCTGAACTGCCTGACCAGCGTAAAGCACGCTACACCTCGGAATATGGATTGCCTGAGTATGACGCACAGGTCATTACGTCTTCCAAGCCACTGGCCGATTTGTTCGAGGATAGTCTTCAATACACGAAGGATGCCAAAGCAGTATCCAACTGGATTATGGGGGATTTGCTCGGCTATTTAAATAGTGCCGGTGTGGAGCTGTCGCAGGTTAAACTGACAGGTCAAGGCTTGGGTGAAATGATCGGACTGCTGGAGAAGGGGACGATCAATAGTAAAATCGCCAAAACGGTCTTCAAGGAAATGCTGGAGAGTGATAAACTGCCGCAGCAAATTGTTGAAGAAAAAGGGCTTGTGCAAATCAGCGACGAGGGCGCGATCCTGACGATCGTCGAACAGGTAGTAGCGGCTAACCCGCAATCGGTTGAGGATTACAAAGCTGGCAAGCAGAAGGCCATTGGCTTCCTGGTTGGTCAAGTGATGAAGGAGAGCAAGGGCAAAGCAAACCCTGGCCTCGCCAACAAGCTGCTGACGGAAGTGCTTAACCGCTAATGGCATAGATTTGAAAGGGGCTTGTCTTATAGGGACAGGCCCCTTTTTGTATAGGCTCTGATGAGAACTGCTGTACAGAGTTTGGAAGCGCACTGACATGTTACGAGTTTTTCTATAGAAAACAGCAGCATAGCTGCCCTAAATAAAAGGAGGGATACAGCATGATTAGCATATGTTCACTGGAAGACGATGAAATGGTCAGCCAGATATGGCGTCTTCAGCACATCGCCTACAGGCTGGAGGCCGAGCGAATCGGTTTTGATGAAATACCACCCCTTTTGGATACGTTTGATACCCTGCGAAGCTGCGGAGAGACATTCTATGGCTGGATTGAGGACGGCGACCTGTTAGGGGCGCTGGCGGTGCAGTCTGAGTCACCCGATTCACTCACTCTTACACGTATGATGGTTCATCCGGATCATTTTCGCAAAGGGATTGCCGACTCCTTAATGAAGCATGCTTTGAACGAATATCATCATATACCGCTGTTCATCGTATCTACAGGAACTTTAAATGCTCCTGCGGTGGCCCTTTATCGAAAACACGGCTTTCGCCCCGTATCGGCGGCAGAGGTGGCTCCGGGCGTGGAATTAACCACATACCACCTGCATAACGTGAAATAGTCTTAGCAAAAACTGCATCCCCGGAGAGGGAAGCAAGATATACACCGGGAGGGGGAGCTTGATTGGATAACCCGTGGATTATAAACGATTCACATATCATTTTACGGCTTTTGCTATCCATGCTCCTGGGCGGATTCATTGGTTTTGAGCGCGAACGTTCCAATCATGCTGCAGGTTTGAGGACTCATATTATGGTTAGTCTCGGTTCGACGCTGATTATGCTGCTCTCCATTTACGGATTTGCCGACTTTATCAAAGAGGCCAATGTACGTATAGATCCAGCGCGTTTGGCTACGGCGGTAATTACTGGAGTAGGATTTTTGGGCGCAGGAACAATTATGTTTACAGGCAAATCCATTACAGGCTTAACGACTGCTGCTTCCATCTGGGTTGTAGCAGCTATTGGTCTCGGGGTCGGAGCGGGCTTTTATTTTCCATCTATAGCGGCGACTGTACTTGTATTTTTGAATTTATGGGTGTTTAACAAAGTTGAATTGCGGTATATGCGTGGACGACAAGGTCATCTTATAACACTATACGGATTGTCATCCCATAGATTGCTGGAGCAAATTTCGACTTATTTAGAGCAAGAAAAAGTGGAAATACGTAAAATAGTGATTAAAGAGCATGAGAATGTCCCTTTTCACGAACTGCATCCAAATCGGCAGAGCATGGAGGTTTCCTTGGAAGTGCTGGCTCGCCGCGATTTTAATCCAGTGCGTATTGCAGCCGATCTTCGACAGTGGGAGGATGTAGCGGCAGTTTCCATGGAATGAGGGTTTACCACATTTTTTCCAGTTACTCTTGAATCCGATTGGGGTACTATCTAACCATTGGAGCATTTGCTGCGGATCACGCATGGAATTCAAAGGGGAGGATGGCATGAACTCGGAACAACCGTTACTGTCTGGAGAGGGACAACAGTCACCGGTGCTGGAGCAGCGGGAACACCCCAAAAAGGGTAAACGTTTTAAATACGCTAAATTTCGCAAAGTGATTGCCATTATCATGGCAGCATTGTTACCCGGCCTGGGTCATCTTTTTTTAGGGCTGTTCATTAGAGGGCTTACATTTATCGTATTGCTTCTGTTAGATATTTTTGCGATGCTGTATGTCGCTTCTGACGGCTTGAGAATTAACATTCCGTTGCTTATTTTGCTCGGTTTGTTCATTCCTGTTTTATATTTTTATAATGTATATGACGTGTTACAATCAGCGGATTATATGGTCCGCTATCGCCGTAAGCCGGATCGTTATGCACAGATGGACGCACGAGGGCAGCAGAGCAGCCCATTTTATGTCTGGGAGAGAGGTTTATCTTTTGCCGTGCTGCTCGTGGCGGGTGGCGGACTTATGATTCTGTTTCGTATGAAACCACGCTGGCTGGGCAACTTTTTCGAGGACTATGGCTTTTTGACGTTAGCTATTTTATTAATGCTGATCGGACTATTAGTCTTCTTGCGAGAAGTCGGCTTGTCGATCAAACGTAAAAAGGTAAAGGAAAGAGGGTGAAGCTGGCGTGCACCGCAAAATAAGAGTCGGGCGCTACACCTCTTCGCTTCTGCTGATGGCTGTAGGCGTTCTGCTTATCTTGGATGTTGTCCAACATACCGAATATATGCTTCAGCTCCTTGTATGGTGGCCCGTTATCTTTGTGCTGTGGGGACTGGAGTATCTGATCTTTTTTGGCGTGTACTACCGCAAGGAGGGCAGGCCCGACAACGGACGACGATTCAGACCTGATCTGAAGGGAATTGTCTCCGCATTGGTCGTGGCCGCCGCTGTTTTTATCGTGACCCAGCAAAATCATTATATGTATCTGTGGAACAGGGTTAGTTTGAATCTGACCGCGGCGTCCATGGATTTTAGTCAGGCGAAAGGAAACCGATATGATATGGGCGGCGTACTGGTGCCTGTAACGATGCAGACGTCCGATTTGGTAGTTGATTCGGTCAATGGCGATGTAACGCTGATCAGACGTCCTGTGTCCAATGTAGAGGTACGTGCGACCCTGTGGGTGGATCAAGCGCCTGCTGCCGAAGCGGACAAGATTGCTCAAGCTTCCTCGCTGACTTCTACTGACGGCAAGACTATTCAGATTCGTCCAGAGGTGCAGTCATACGGAGCATCGAGCAGACGTCAGCCCCGTACGAACATGCTAATTACAGTGCCGGAGGATCGACGGTTTAATATGCAGATCAGAACCTCCAACGGGGATATTACCCTCAACGGAGTAGATGCCATCGACAGCATCCGGCTGGAGAGCGGGAACGGGAATTTGACGGTTAATGATGCTATCGGCAATGTCAAAGGAGTCACCTTGAACGGTCGGATCAAATTGCATCGTATCACCGGAGATGTAGATATGCGAACCAATCGCGGTGATATGCAGGCAGGGGATATTGAAGGAACGGTTGCGTTACGCACGATGGTAGGCGACATTCAGCTTGCCCGCTCGGAAGGTGATATTACGGTTGATACCCAAAATGGTGACATGAACGTTCTAAATCCCACAGCCAAGCTGAATGCAAATTCGCTCAATGGCGGGATCAAGGTGCATAGCGAGCAGGTAGGTGGAGATTGGAAAATATACAGTGCTGTTGGTGACATTGCGTTGGAACTTCCGTCGAATGGTGACTTTCAGTTGGAGGGGTCCAGCAGTTACGGCAACCTTCGATCAGACTTCCCTTTTAAAATAGATAGTAAAAGTATCTCAGGCCAAAATGGGACAAGCAAGTACTCGATCAACGTGGAAGGCAACAGTAATTTATCGATCAAGAAGCTACTTCTGCCATCGCTGCCTGGCTTGGACGAGTCGGCAGGAACGAATGTGCCTAATGCGTCAGAAACGCCTGCGGCTCCATCTGAATCTCCCGCTACCGGAGCCTCTAACGGGTCATCCAGCGATAATGCGGCGCGTTGACAAGAAACTTGAATTGACCGTACAATGTGAATAGACGTACAACGTGAATAGAATGTAAAATAGTTGTAATAAAGCAAATCGTAAGTAAGGGATAAGGCGGTGGACATATATGGCAGCTCGCGTCCAGCATGCTTTGGAACTTCTAAAGAAGACAGGTGTACGCATAACACCCCAGCGCCATGCCATATTAAACTATTTGATGGAATCTATGGGACATCCGACCGCTGATGAAATATATCGTGCGCTCGAATCCAAGTTTCCAAGCATGAGTGTGGCTACGGTTTATAATAACTTAAAGATGTTTATAGAAGCGGGTATGGTACATGAGTTGACCTATGGAGATAACGCCAGTCGTTATGATGCCAATGTTTCGGAGCACTATCACATCATTTGCGAAAAATGCGGAAAGATTGAAGATTTCAGCTATCCGTATTTGGCAGATGTGGAACACCATGCCTCGTTAGAGACAGGTTTCGAAGTGCATGGACATCGTATGGAGTTATACGGAGTGTGCAAAGCTTGCATGAACAAGGAAATTCAGCAAAATAAGGAATAGAAGTTTTTCGGTGCGGTATGTATATATTGTAATGGGTTGGAAACGTGAGAAATTCCCCACAAGCGGGGATTTACCGCGTTTTTTTGTTTAAATAACTTGTCTGTCAGCAACCAGTTCAGTTTACGTTATCCTGTAATTCAAAGTTCCGACAATGGAGGTTGAATATTGGCCAGAAATCATTCCAGACGCCGCCGTAAACGTTCACGTTTCAAAGGGGCTACAAGCTTGCTGTTGTTCGCAGCGATCATCTGCGCAATTACTGTCGTATGGTTCGGTAATCCACTGCATGAAAAACCCGATTGGCAAGGCAGTGTCCGTCCCATCTTTATTCAGGGAAAGCTAACCGGGTATGAAGCTCAAAACTCCGGCAAGAACATGCTGGTACCACTCAAATTTGTGCAAAGTAAAATCGATCCAGCGATTCGTTATGAGGATGACAGCCAAACTGTCATTTTGGCTACGAGGCAAAATTTGCTACAAATGACCGTTTCCAAGCCGCAGGGGGAATTGAATGGAACATCATATACGCTCAGCGCAGCTCCCCAGATTATTAGTGGATCGGTTTATATACCTATGCAAGCTGTCCGTGAAGTATATGGTGTATCTATTCATGAAGACACAGTGACGGGTGCAGTCATCCTGATGAAAGCCGGAGAGAAAATCAAACAGGGGAACGTGGAGAAGAAGGATGGACGACAGGATGCCAAAATTGCTTTGCGTAAAGAAGCCTCCCGCCTGTCTTTTATTTTGACGGATATACCTCAACAAACGAAGGTGCGCATTTGGTCCAAACAGGCTGATTGGTATTTTGTTCAACTGGATAACGGCTACGCTGGATATGTGCAGGCGGCCAACATCTCTGAAGGAGAGGAGCTTGCGGTCGCCCCGGCTAAAGATACTCCATCTATCTCGGAGAAGCACTGGGAGGGAAGACCTGTGAACCTCGCCTGGGAGGCCGTTTACAACCGTAAACCTGATCCTTCCAAATTTGACCCTATGCCTGGAGTGAATGTGGTGAGTCCCACTTGGTTCAGTGTCATAGATAATGAGGGCACCGTACAAAGCAAAGCCGACCCTGCCTATATCAGTTGGGCGCATCGCAAGGGGATGGAAGTATGGGGCTTGTTGAGCAACAGCTTTAACCCTGAATTAACGACGGAGGCCTTGTCTACCTTTGAACGACGAAAATCAATTATAGATCAGATGATTACACTTACCGAGAAAAATGGTCTAGATGGTATCAATATTGATTTTGAAAATGTTCATACGAAGGATGGACCCAATGTTACCCAGTTTTTGCGGGAGCTTAAGCCGATGGCACGTGAACATGATTTGATATTGTCTATTGATGTGACACCTAAATCTCAAAGTGAGATGTGGTCTGCTTTTCTGGATCGAAAATCATTGGGGTCGATTACGGATTATCTCATGGTTATGGCCTATGATGAGCATTGGGCTGCCAGTCCGAAGGCTGGTTCTGTCGCTTCACTGCCATGGGTGGAAGCATCAATCAAGCGAATCATTCAGGAGGATGAAGTACCGCCTCAAAAGGTTGTCTTGGGCATTCCGTTATACACTCGTGTATGGTCTGAAACACCTAAAGGAGACACCGTCAAAGTTAGCTCCAAGTCGCTTGGTATGGAATCAACAGCGGGGATTATCGAGAAATTTAAGCTGAAGCCTAAATTCAGAGCCTCGGAAGGCCAGAATTATGTCGAGTATACTGAAGACGGTATTGTCAAAAAGATTTGGCTGGAGGATCGTGTGTCTCTGGAAGCGAGGGTGCAACTTGCCAAGTCATTGAAGCTCGGGGGAATCGGTGTATGGAACCGAACCTTTGCAGATCAGACCGCCTGGAATACGCTAAAACAAATAAGTAAATAAAACTTAAAATTTGTAGAATTGAAGAAGGAAGTTTCTTTTCTATGTAGAAATGTTCACATATATCCAAATTTAGCGGTAGTAGCCGCCTTACAGGTATGGAGGGTGAAGTGCAGCTAACCAAATTAAGCTTGATGTATGATGAATTGTTGCAGGAAGATTCGATCGGCATTATTTCGTATAGAAAGCCGGGCGAATATTTTCATGGAGCCATGCTGTACGATTTTGATGAACTCATTCTAATTATTGGAGAAGGCCGGAAGCCAGCCCGTGCCATTCAGCATTTACTGATTAATGGATTAAGATGCCAGGTGTTGTACGCAACACTCAGTTGTCTGAAAGGCTGGATTATCGCCGGTGAACATGCCAACATAATAGATTATTTACTGGAAGGTCGTATTCTGTGGGAACGGGACGAGAGAGTCAGTCTGTTAAGGCGGGAAATCATCGAATTCAACGACCCGTTACGGGAGCAAAAGCAATTTCATGAGTTCGCCCGTTTTCTGGTTAATTACGTTCATGGTAAAAGAGCAGTGCGAGAAGGTCGGATTATTGACGCAACCCAAAGTATTTTGAAGGCGTTGGATCATTGGGCATCCATTGAGCTTATTAAACGGGGAATTTATCCGACGGTTCACTTGTGGGTTCAGATACAGCCGTTGGATCGAACGATCTACAAGCTGTACAACGAACTCACGTTAAGTACGGAAACCCTTGAGCAGCGGGTTGAGCTTGTGTTGCTTGCTTGCGAATTTTCAGTGATGTCTAAAATGGAGGAGTGCTCAGCACCACTATTCCGCATATTAGGTAGCAGACGGGAACCTTGGTCCATAAATGAGCTTATTAATCATCCTGAGCTAAAAAATCTCCAACTGGATCTTACCGTAGTACTACGTAAGCTGGTATACCGCTCATTGATCAGGGAATCGGTTGGCGGGAATCTCAGGGATCATGGACACCATAGTGAAATACGTTATTCCCTTATTTGATTGATGCATCGAATCAGCGGGAGGAAAGTCCGTTAAACGGATCTTCTTCCTTTTTTTATGGGTAATGGAGTCACATTGACGCTCAAAACATAAAAATTGTCGTTAAAGGTTGACGAGTTTATAAAAGATATGCTAAGTTATAACTCGCCCCATTAAGCGGCATGAATAATTTAGACCTGTTTACAGCAGGATAAGTATGTTGCAAACAAGCATGAAAATAAATTTTTAAAAAAATGCTTGACGTAAAATGAGGTTATGTGTTACATTATTTAAGTCGCCGCTGAAACGCGGTGGTGAAACGAAGCAAGGCAAAAGTAAGATATCATGTAGGTTTGATCTTTGAAAACTGAACAACGAGTGAGTAAATGATTTTGTTCGCAAAATCAACCACGAAGATTTCGGTACATACCACAAGGTTGTATGAAATCGGAGTGTAAAAGAGATATTTTATCTCGTCAGTTTCAAAATGAGCGAATCGCTCTTTCTATATACCAACTTCGGTTGGTCTTTAATGGAGAGTTTGATCCTGGCTCAGGACGAACGCTGGCGGCGTGCCTAATACA